>JAIESS010000160.1 GCA_019745755.1 Alphaproteobacteria bacterium | reverse complement strand
GCTTGTTTATTTATCCTCTTTGCACACGCTCATAATGCTTTTATGAGTCACACTCACAATAAAGTGAGAGAATGCAATCCTTCTCAGAAGTGTTGCTAAAAATTTTTAGTGTGAAGCGCTTTTTGAAAAACGAAGCTGCGTAAGCGTATATAACATACGTGCGCAAAGCTAAGTGCTTTTAAAAAGATGCGACACGATAAAAAGATGAAGCAACTGTGTGTCTTTTCTTTTCTACAAGTCAGGGTTGTTCCTTGGCTTGGTGTGTATAGCGAGCAATTACCACCCGATCCCATCCCGAACTCGACCGTGAAAGTGCTCCGCGCCCATGATACTTCGTCTTAAGACGCGGGAAAGTCGGTCCATGCCAAGCTTAGTAACAACCCTTCTTCTTTTTTACACTTTTTACATACACTTACCTCTTTTCTGAACACCACCAGCACAGGAAAGAAAATTCCTTTAAAAAACTTGTTTTTTGTATCAAACATTATGCACCCCAATTTTCTCACTTTTTGTATTTATCTATGTTTTTCAATCCTCAGATCTATGATATTTTTTGTTAAAGCGCAAAACATTCCCCTTATGAAGCCTATCATAAGACTCTGAAAGCCACGGTTTCTATTGATTTTTTTTATCATTACAAAATAAATGCCTGTGACATAAAATGTACTTGCATTTTACGATTAAAAATACTAAATAAGAGCTGTAGTCATCAAATTTATTAACTCTTTTTTAACCTATTTGAACTACCTTAACGATGTAACCTAATAACTTTATGAGGAATATATTATGAATAAATTCACAAAGCTATCTCTCGCGTTGCTTCTTGCTGCGGGAACAATGACAAATGTATATGCTGCTGATGGTAGTAAACTTGACCTAACAGGAAAATCTGCTAAGAAGGGTTCTGCTTTATCTTTGACTCCAAAGACATCCGGCAGCACTCTCTCCCTTGGTGGCAGCAAGACATCCGGTGGTCTCACCCTTGGTAAGCCATCCGGTGGACTCACCCTTGGTAAGCCATCCGGTGGTCTTTCCCTTGGTAAGCCATCTGGTGGTCTTTCCCTTGGTGGTGGTAGCAAGACATCTGGTGGTCTTTCCCTTGGTCTTGGCGCAGGTAAAGTTGACGCAAAAGAGTTGACTGATGCTAAAGAAGCTACACGCTTACTACAAGTAGCGCATGATGCTATTGCGGATGAGCTTCGCATTCTCAAAGCAGATACAACAAAAACTGATGAAATTGCTCAATTGAAAGTTGATGTTGCTGCTGAGCAAAAAGCTTTGAGAAAGGCTAAAAAAAGTCTTCTAGCAGAAACAACAAGAGCTGACGATGAAAAAGCTTTGAAAGAGCAATCTGAGCAAAACTATCTTGATCTTGCTGTCCATTTAGAGAAACTCATGGATATCGCGGAGATTAAGGACGTCATGGTAGCTGTTGCTAAAGCATATGACCCAGCTGGTGATGAAAGCTTCACAGGTGATGTTAGATACAAACCTGCTTATGAAGCATTTGTTGCAGTTCAACACGCTATTGCATCCGCAATGCCTGTTGATCCTTCTATTCAAATGAATACTATTACAGCTCAGTTAAAAAATGTTGCTACTGATTTTGCTTCAAACGGTGTTAATGTTGGTAACAAAGATGTTGTAGCTCAACAGGTTCTGGATCATATTACTGTTGTAGAGCAATATGCTATTGATACTGGTGTGGACATGAGTGCTGATGTTACTGCACTTAAAAAAATTCATCAAGACGTACTTTTGATTTCATAGTCTTTTTTTATAATGAGACGAGAAGAATACGCAGGTTTCGACCTGCGTATTTTTTTGTTTTTATTTTAGTGTGATGGAGGAGTCTTTCTTTTGTATTCCATCTATTCCATCCAACGCTTAGACGTCGTTATGCTAGCTCATTGATTGTGCCTTTCTATCGTTCAGGCAACACTGTTACTCCCGCGCAGGTGGAACTCCATACACATTCTCGACTAAATTCTCCGGACTATATTCAAAGGTGATCACTGTTTTCGTGGGGATGACACAGGACGTGCGTGTATGATGTAATGCCTGTGAAATGAGGCACAGAGGATGACGCGTAGTGAGATAGCCAGGGAGCGTTTCTATGGTCTATCTTGATGTTAGGTCGCATGACTTTTCCTGGTGACAGGGGATGATCAAAAATCCATTCTACTCAGACCTATGTGCCTACTCAAACTTATTGGACCGTGGAAAACCAAGAGGGGCTAATTTACCTGTGCTGCCGCGTTTGCCTTGCCATGGGCTAAGATTTTTTTCCACCACATTTTTAAGGCCGCGCCTATACGCAAGACCGTCCCCCACATTCATTTGCATGACATCGGATATCTCCCCGTCCTTGTATTTTTGAAGGGTTACGCCCTGTCCTCGTGCAAAATGGGGAATATCGTTCATAGCCAAAATCAGCATTTTTCGGTGATTCCCAATGAGAACCACATGGCCGTAGGTAACCGGCGCACAATAAACAACGGATTCAGCATCACTGCAATTCATGATTTGCTTCCCCTGTTTCGTTTGCGCGAAGAGATTATCGCTACTGACGCGAAAACCCCGGCCCTTATTATTCATCAATATAAAATCAATGGCCTCCAAGGGAACAATGCCGACATACACAATATCATCACCGGGGGCCATGTCCACAAGAAGGCGCAGCGCATCGCCTTGGCCGCGCCCACCAGATAATTTATCCGGGGACAGGGTATAAGCCCGACCCGTTTTTGTGAAAATCAACACCTTTAAGTGGCTTTGCGTGGGAAGGACAAAGCGTGCCTCGTCCCCCTCCTTATATTTAATATCGTCGGGATTCACGTGGCCCTTCAATGTGCGCATCCATCCTTTGGCGGAGCACACAACCGTAATGGGTTCAATTTCCACGGGCTCAAGGAGGGTTAGGTCAATGTCTTTGGGTACTTCCGATAATGTCGTACGCCTTTTCCCAAGGGCCGTCTCCGGACCATAAAGCTTTGATAGGCCAGCACATTCTTTTTTAATGAATTTCTTTTGTTTGTCTTCGGACCCTAGGAGTGCCGTTAGTTCTTCTTGTTCTCTTAACAGCTTGCCGTGTTCTGTGCGAATCTCTATCTCTTGAAGTTTACGAAGGGAACGCAGGCGCATATTAAGGATGGCTTCGGCTTGAATATCACTTAAAGCAAAGGCTTTCATGAGTTCCTGCTTGGGTTCATCCATTTCGCGAATAATGCGAATCACCTCGTCCAGGTTGAGGTAAGCAATGAGGAGACCGTCCAAAAGATGAAGGCGCTCCCCAATATGTTTCAGTCGGTTTTGTGTGCTGCGGCGTAGCGTATCTAGGCGATGGCTGATGAACTGCGTCAAAATCTGTTTTAAGCTAAGCACTTCCGGGCGACGATCTAAGCTTAGCACATTCATATTAAGGGGGATGCGCGTATCCAGATCTGTTTGTTTATACAAGGACTCCATAAGATGTTCTGGGTCCACGTTGCGGGATTTGGGCTCAAGCACAATACGCATATCCTCCGCTGATTCATCCAGCATATTACCAAGGAGAGGGAGTTTTTTTTGATGCATGAGGTCGGCAATTTTTTCCAGAAGTTTCGCCTTTTGCACTTGATACGGAATTTCTGTGATAATGAGGCGATAACCGCCGCCCTTGGCTTCTTCGCGTCCATAGCGAGCACGTAGGCGAAAACTTCCCTTGCCCGTCATGTAGGATTTTTGAATGCTCTCAGCACCCTCCACAAGGAGCCCCCCTGTGGGAAAATCAGGGCCAGGAACAAAAGTCATGAGGGCTTCATCACTGAGATCCGGTTTGTCCAGGAGGGCAATGATTCCTTGGCAGAGCTCATGGAGATTGTGGGGCGGGATGTTCGTGGCCATGCCCACAGCAATACCGCTTGATCCATTGGCAAGGAGGTTGGGGAAAATGGCGGGAAAGACAGCGGGCTCTAACCCTTCTGAATCATAGGTCGGGATGAAATCAACGGTATCATCGTCGATCCCTTGGAAAAGTAATGTGGCGATGTCCGTGAGACGCGCTTCTGTATAACGCATGGCGGCGGCGTTGTCCCCGTCGATGTTGCCGAAGTTACCCTGTCCATCAATAAGGGGGTAGCGTACGGAAAAGTCCTGAGCCAGGCGGACAAGGGCATCATAGATGGCGCCGTCACCGTGGGGGTGAAACTTACCCATGACGTCACCTACTACGCGGGCGCATTTTTTAAAACTGCTGCCAGGGTTGAGTTTGAGTTCATACATGGCATATAAAAGACGTCGATGAACAGGTTTGAGCCCATCGCGAACATCGGGCAAGGACCGTGACATGATGGTGGATAGAGCGTAGGCAAGGTAGCGTTCAGAAAGCGCGTCATTAAACGCAACAGGTGTGATGGATGCCATGGCCCTTTACTGTGTATACTTTTTCTTTCCAAAATAGCGGAAAAGGAGAGATTTTGGTAGGAGAAAGAAGACAGTCAAAATAGGACGGGGGGGGGATGTTAATCCTTTGTGAAGAGATCTCCATGGATACTCAATGAAAGAGATTTTTGCCTCATAATAAACAATGATGACCGCTTTTTTCCATGTCCTCCGTTTTATTCTTTTTTCAATGATTTTCCTTACCCTTGGGACCCATGCAAAAGGTGGGATGTCTCCTTTAACAGAACAATTCACCCTTTCTGATGCTATTCAGTTAGCAACATTCATTTATATTATCATATCTATTATCTTAAATATCATGGAGAACGTACTCGCACGTCATGGGCGCATATCACAAAATAGAATATTTTCATACACGACGCTTATAGGAAGTATTACTTCTTACATCACATTTATTGGCTATTTTCTTGTCCGTTCTATCTATTCTTAAAGCCTAGGATCTTCCATTCTCAAACTTATTTCATAGGCTTTAAGGCGTACACTCAAATCTTTCTCAAGAAGTGTATAGGTTACACCTGATTGATCATCTTGGACTGCTTGTTCAGGTAAAACAGATTTAAACGATTGAATAACACCCCGCATCGTCAAGGGATTTTCAAGTTTATAAACCGTGAGAATATCCTTTGGAGGGTTTGGATGTTTAAAAATATGATCTTTCTCAGAAAATGTCATACATTCCCCAAAATCAATGGGATTGATTGCCTCAGTAAAAGATGGTTTATCATTTCCTGAAAAAATACGACGAGTCAATACATCAAAAGAGTCCAAGCATTCCTTGGCATTGAATGTATTGAGGCTTATTTCTTCATCGATCACAAACAAATACGCATGAATTAATTTATCTTGATAGAGAAAGAGCTCATCTAAAACCTTTGGCGTATCAAAAATCAGTATGTTTGGATTTTTCTCATCCTTATGTTTTTTTGAAGCTTCATAAAGACTCGCATAAAACACAACATTTTCCTGCCCAAGAATATTCAAAATATGAGGCAAAATCTTGCGAATCAGCGGGTTCGACGAGATAATACCAATTACATACGGATGAAGAGAAATCATAAGTAATACATATATAAAATTTGTTGTATCTACATATTGGTCTTTAAAAATTAACAATCCCTTAAGGTGAGGAATATAATTGTTAATTGACATTTTTTATGCATTCACTCTACATTTCAGACCAAGAAAATGAAAGAGTTCTTAAGGAAAAGCAGGGATTGGAAAAACGGGTCAACAGCCTAGAGGCTCAACAAAAGAAACGTGAGGAAGCTTATCAGCAATTACAACACCAATTGGAGGAAGCTCACAAAAAAACTAGATAAAAAGACGCTTTTATGTCTGATATCGCCAATGATTTCAAAGCTCTTCAGGAAAAATTCACACAGTTTCTAAGATTCGTGCCCATTGCCGACGATAAGGTAGTCTTTGCCAGTCCTGCACCGCGCGTTGAGAGTAATGCCCCTCTTTTTGCTCAAATTTTAATGGACGCCCAGCTGAACCTTCTTCCTACAGTAAAGAACAAAGAGAACACTCAGAAGTTGACTCGGAGCAAGAAGAAGGGGAAATTACAGAAAATTTTGAGCTTAGTACTGATTATTCAGAGGATCTTAATCATGTCCCATCTCCAACGCGCACAAACAATGCTCACCTGCAATCACCACCATCACGTATCCTCATAAGATTCAAAACCCAAGCTTCTCATCAGACTTCCTCCAGTAGTCAAGGCCATCAAGAGCAAAAAGAAGAAAAGGGGGGTGTCAATATAAAGACTGATCGTGCCAATTTTGCTGAAAGTTTAGATACAGAAAAAGATCGTGCAGACATTAAGATACTCATACGGACGACGGTTATGTTAAAGCATTCCAAAACATTATCAAAAAATATAAATCCTTAGAGTCATTTACAGTTGAAGGTATTGATATTTTGGATAAGTTACCGCGCCAACAATAATAAGTTGCGAAACTATCCTTTCCCTCATTTTGATCTTAGCGACAATGCTAGGACTCAGGAAGGGGACTTTTAATTGCGCCAAAAGCTCGGCAAAAATAAAACAAGGACTGTGAGAAGCTCAAGGCGACCAAGAAGCATGCCGAACATTAAACACAATTTTGCACCCGGTGCAATGGAAGCAAAGGATCCCGACGGGCCAACGATTTTGCCAATACCTACGCCGAGGTTGCTGATGGCACCCACAGCCCCTGTAAATGCCGTCGTGAAATTAAGATCGAAACAGCTGAGTGCCACGGCAAGAAAAAGCGTGCACACGATATAAAGCGCTATAAAAATAAAAACGGACAAGGCAATGCCCTCATGAAGTTTTTGCCCCTTGTAGATGGGAATATATACGCCATGCACACGACGTAGTTGTTTGAGGTGAGCGAAGGCAAAACTCAAAAACACTTGAATACGGAAAATCTTTATACCACCACTTGTTGACCCTGTACATCCACCCATGAGCCCAAGGATGACCATGAGCATTCCAGGAAACGTACCCCAAAGGGTATAATCTGAAACGGAAAATCCCGTCGTCGTGAGGACGGAGATCACACTAAAAAAGCTATAACGCACCGATGACATAATAGTTATATTATTCGTATTCATATACCACAGACTAAGAAGGGTCCCTGATCCTAGAATTGTTAAGAGATAAAATCGATACTGTGGATCACGGAAAAGGCCACGCACATCCTTTTGCCATACCCTCACATAGAGGATGAGCGTCCCACCACCAAGGATCATAAAGATCGCAAGAATCAGTTCAATTTCCCAGCTATGAAATGCTTGGATAGATGAATCATGGGTGCTGAGCCCTCCTGTGGAGAGTGTGGCCATCGCATGGCACAAGGAATCAAAGGGTTCCATTCCTGCCATATACAGGAAAAACATACAAAGCAGTGTTAAAATGGAATAAACAGAGAAGATGCCCGATGCAATTTGGGATACGCGTGGCAAGATTTTATCCGACCTATCAGAAAATTCACTGCGGAATAACTGCATCCCGCCGATACGTAGAATAGGAAAGATAATCATGGCCATGACGATAATCCCAATGCCGCCCAGCCACTGAAGCATCGCACGCCAGAGCAAGATAGATTTGGGCATAGCATCCAAACCGACAAGAACTGTTGCTCCCGTTGTCGTCAAGGCGGATGTTGCCTCAAAAAGTGCATCGATGAAGGAAATACTGAGTGTGCTGAAATAAAAAGGAAGGGCAGAGACAAAAGAGCTCACCCCCCATAGCATGGACGTGAGGAGGAAAGCTTCACGAACACCAAGCTCAATATGCCCATCTGGTTGATTGGAGACAGCAAGGAGAGTTCCTACAAAGCCGCACATAAAACTGGAAATGGCAAACCCCTGCCAATGCTGGGTCTCGTAGATAAGGTAATCCAGGGAAAGGGGCACCAACATGACCGCCGCCATGAGAGAGAGAAGCACGCCTAAAAGAAAAAGAACCGTGCGCAAATCAAGCATAAAAAAGCTTTACAAAAGCAATAATTAATCCTACCTAAAGAGTATGCCAAATGTGATAAAAATTATACCTATTTCGGCATACCCCCAAACACCTATACATAATGGAGACGACTTATGAAAAAAATAATGACTGCCCTTTTTTGTGCCACTGCCCTTATGGGAGCCACATCTCATGTAATGGCAGCTGATGTTGACGCCTTAGCACTTGAGCTACAACAACTTGATATTGAAGAGCAAGAACTGGCACTTAAAAGGAAAAGATTAGCGCTTCAACAGAAGATGCTTCAAAATCAGACACCCTCCTCTGAGCAACAACCGCTTCTGGCCCCGCAACAATCGGTTCAGCCTTCTTCTGCTCCTATGTATCCAGGCGCACCGCAACCCTATCCAGGATACGTCCAAGCAGTGTATGGAGGAGGTTACCCAGATTACTCACAACCAGGTGGTTACGGGCAGGGCGGCTATGTGCCTATGGAATCAACTCCGCTAGTGCAACAGTATGATCCTCAAACCAATCCAGTTGTTCAGCCAACAACGTTCCATCAACATGTTAATATTGCGATCCAACATCAACAGCCTCTGGTGATTTCTAGTACAGAAGTACAACCTGTGAGCACAACAGAGGTAGTTCAGTCTTCAGACCAAATTCCACAAGAGCAAATCACACGGTTAGGTATCGATACTTACTGTGAGAGAAATCGTGCTGCGGGCAAGCAAAAACATGAGCTTCCCTCAGATCCACGTGTTAAAGCAATTATGACCTGGGCTGAGCAATATAATAGATCCTTAGATATCCGTAGAAATGATCCACAATTACAGTTCGATGCATTGTGCTTAAATGATTGGGATAAAAGAATATTAACAAAGCAAAATATTATCGATCTTGGCTTTAATCCTGGGCACTTTGAACCAGGTAGAAGACAACAGCCAAAGTGGTTTGCATTTTCAACCAATCCAAAACAAGGTTGGGCTCCTTAATAATTCTATCAATAGTCATGGAGACATCATGTGTCTCCATGACTATCATGTCGTCCCCTTGATTCCCAGCCTTTACACCATCCCTATGATTATTCATCTCTCTATGCGGTTGTGACTAATAAACATTCAGAAATTTCCTATATAACTCAACTGTGAGATTTTTTCGTTAGCGGATTTTTCTACATTTTTGGTGGTTTTCCTCAAAATAGAAGAATTTTCTTTACCCTTTCTTAAGAAATGCCATGATATTCTGATTCTAGTGGTTAGTAAGACTCGGTGAAGCTGGGGCCATGACGGAGTCAGTTTATACAGTATCAACGTCATTCTCCATACTAAGTCATCTAACAGATTTCACAGTCCCCCGGACTCTAAAATCTGAGATGACTTGATGTCGTTATAGACAAAAGATGAGAGAGTGAAAGCTTTTTCATATCCTTCGAGTGGAGATTCCAGCGGAGTTGGTATACTCGTATCAGCCTAAGACTTACGACATTCCCCAAATCTCATAAGTCAAGGCTGAACAACGCGTATTTCATGTCGTGGCGGCGCGAGGTGATGGGCAGATCACTGGAGATTCAATGCGCAAGGGTAAGTAAAGCAGGCCCCACCGGGGGGAGGCCCATGCCTAGGAAAAAGAGGGCTTGGGTGCACCCTAGCATAAAAATGGAGCGGAGGGATTCCCCTCCTATCCACTCATCCCTTAGCGTCACTAAAATCTTTCTTCTTCAGTGTCAACGATAAAAACACACATCCCACAAGAACAGCGGGAAGAATCATGAGGGCCAAAACATATTGATCCGCTGAATACAAGCGCACACCCGTACTATCTACGGCGCCACTCCACTGAAGATCAAGGCAGTAGCCAATGATTTGTTGAAGTACAGCGCCTGCCAACATATTCATGGTGTTGACAAAACCAAGGGTCAGCCCTGATATGCGTGGTGTTGATCCCACAAGAGCGCCGGAGAAACAAATCATCTCTGCCCCGCACAAAATACCAATACTAAGGAAAATCCCCTTTAATACCAGCATGGACAGCTGATCTGCCATGAGCATGGTGGTAAACAACACAAGAAGGCCAAGGGAACATATCTGAACCGTGCGTGTGAACATATTGTAACGTTCTGATAATGCTGGAAGGGTCAAGCTCCCGATGGCAAGGCCTACGTACATAAGCATGGTGGTTGACGCCGCATCGGCACGGACAACATTAAATTTCTCCACCAAAAAGCTCACGCCCCAAAGGTCTGCTAGCACGGCAAGCGGTGTATAAACACCCACAGCAAGGAGAGCATATACCACAATGGTTTTGTTGCATGCAATGTCCTTAAGGTCCCTCAAAAGTTGTGTCCCATCAAAAGCCTTGTTGACTGCCTTATTGGTGTCTTTTAATAAAAAGGCAATGAGCACAAACAATAAACTTCCCAGCACGCACGTAAATAGAACAGCTTGCTGCCAGCCATAAG
>JAIESS010000113.1 GCA_019745755.1 Alphaproteobacteria bacterium | reverse complement strand
TATAACCATAAACTACAAGAAGAAAAAGAGCGTTTACATAAGGGCATAATGCAAGTTCTTTTTCCGTCTATTGCCCACCCTCATAACAATACCACCCATGTTACATATCATGGCTATGCGCCTGTCAATCTCTACAGTATTCCTCAGCCTACTGTTCAAATCCCCATCATACCACATAAAAATCAATAACTCAGCATAAGCCCCACACTCCCCTATGGGGCTTATTTTGTTCTTACCCCATCATACTCAGGCTTGCTTGGATGTGTGCACCACCGCGATTAATAAGAATTGTTATGCGATTACCAAGATCCATAACCTCCAAATCTTTGGGGGCATGAATATCTTTGCCATTTACTTTTTCAATAATGTCCCGTTTTTGAAGACCAAAAGATCGTGATGCTTGGCTTCCCTCCTTAATATCGGCAACCATTACCCCCTCCACAGAGTCCTCTTGCACCTCACCAAGTACACTCGAAGCATCAATAACACTCACACCAGCAAGAAACCCCTTTGTCAACACAAGGGCATCGTTTAAACGCCCCTTCTCATTTAAAGGCGCCTCAATAGCAACATAACGTATCGTTTTATCCTCCTGCTCACCTTTAACCTTAAGCGTTACCTCTTCGCCTACCCCAATAGCCCCCAAAAGTGTATTAAAATCACTGCGACTTTTTATATCTTTACCATTGACAGCAAGGAGACGATCACCAGGACGAAGCCCACTCAATGCTGCAGGGCTTTTTTTATGAAGCCCCGTCACAATGACATTCTCCTCCATGGGATTATTTTGTCCCCCCATCTTATCTTGAACAGCACCAATTTTTAAACCATGCCAGGGCTGCTTGATATGACCATCTTGATCAAGACCCTTTATATATTTCAAGGGAATCGCAATAGGGATAGCGAAACCGTGTTTTGTGAGTGTACTCAGTTTAGCCAAAATTGCATTGGGGACAGCCATAAGCTTTCCCTTCGCATCAAAAACACCGCCGCCGGACATGCCCGGTCCAAGATCAGCTGTAATTTTCATCACACGATGATTGTTCAAAACAGCATCGCTGGACGCAACAATGCCGGCGGTCACAAGGGAGCTTCCCTCTGGATACCCCACTGCAATAGCCCAATCCCCTTCATGACGTTCCCCAGGGGTGCCAAGCTCAACAACGGGTAAATTCTCATCAGATTTTACATTGAGGAGCTTTAAAAAGGCGACATCCTCATTCTCATTCATAAAAATAAGCTTTGCATCAAAAGACCGGCCATCACGAAGGTTCACTTTGATTTTCTTCCCGCCATTAACAACGTGGGCACAGGTGAGAACAATACCATCTTTGCCCACAAGTGTGCCAGACCCAACGGCTTGTTCTTGCACACGTTCAGCCGGCACTTGATTACCAAAAAAAGACCTAAAGAAAGGATCACTAAAAAAAGGATGAAGATAAAGTGATTCATACTCGACAGAAATATTCACAACAGCCGGCATAACTTTCTTTACAACAGGGGCAAATGATGGAATGTCAGGCAAAGTCATTATTGCTGTATCTATGGGAAGAAGAGAAGCATTTTCCCCATGAATACTCTGCTGAAAAAGACTCATTAACACAAAAAATAGAACAGAACTTTTTACTCTAACGATGTTTTGAACAGATCTAGTGTTAAAAAATGACAGTTTCATGATAATTTCCTCACCTTTTAAAAATAATTGCTCATAAAGTAAATTAATTGATTTTCCTTTATAAATCGTTAACACATTTGTGCGAGGGTGGAGATACGGAAGTAGAATATTCACCCTCATTTAAACGCTATTATGAGCAACAAAATGAGGAACAGCAACAAGGAGAGCATAGGGCACAATGTTTTTTCTCATTGGTCTTGGTATTGTTTTAGGATGCGTTCTTGGCGGTTATGCAGCCATGGGAGGATCCATTGCCGTCCTTTGGCAACCCTTTGAATTTGTCATTATTCTAGGGGCCGCCATTGGCGCCCTTGTCATCGGAACCCCAAAACATATTTTAGGTCAACTGGGGGGAGCCATCGGACTTATTTTTAAAGGTAGCATGTTTGCAAAGGACGATTACGTCGAGCTTTTGACTATGTTATTTCAGACTTTTAAGCTTGCTAAAAGCAAAGGCATGCTCGCCCTTGAATCCCATGTTGAAAAACCTGATGAAAGCGACCTTTTTAAGAATTTTCCCAAATTTCTTCATAACCACCATGCTCTTGTTTTTTTCTGTGATTATATGCGTATGATGACGATGGGTACTGAAAACCCTCATCAAATGGAAGATCTCATCAATGAGGAGATGGAAGTGCACCATCATGAACGGGATCAGATTTATAATGCTATCCAAGGTATGGCAGACGGCACACCAGCCCTCGGTATTGTGGCAGCGGTTTTAGGCGTTATCAAAACCATGGGACATATCAATTCCCCCCCTGAAATTCTCGGCCACTATATTGGCGGTGCTTTGGTTGGAACATTTGCGGGGGTTTTAATCGCTTACGGCGTTGCGGGCCCCATGGCCTCATCAATAAAGGCTATTTATGACTCAGAAGCCAAGTATTATGCCTGTATCAAGGCTGGAATTCTTGCCTATATGAATGGTTATGCGCCCGCCGTTGCTGTAGAATTCGCACGTAAATCCATTGAACATGCATATAGACCCACATTTTATGAGCTTGAAGAAGCCATTAATAATCTTAGTGCTTCTGGATAATCAATAATGTCTGATGATAGACCCATTATTATCAAAAAGATTAAAAAGGGCGGCCACGGTGGTCACCACGGTGGCGCATGGAAGATTGCTTATGCTGACTTTGTGACGGCTATGATGGCATTTTTTCTTTTGATGTGGCTTTTAAATGCTACCTCAGAAGAACAAAAACGGGGTATTGCCAATTATTTCGACCCCATTACCATTGGTGAGCGTGCTGGCGGTGGAAGCGGTGTGATGATGGGGGATTCTATTACAAGCACAGAACAAACGGCACAGTCTTCCATGGGTGCCATGACAATTAAGGAATCAAAACCCCAAGAAAAGGGGAGCGGCGGCCCCCAAGCTGAAACTGGCAAAGATGAGGAAGCAGAAGAAGCTACTTTTCAAGCAGAGCAGGCCTCGTTTGAGTCCATTCAAAAAGATCTTCAGTCTGCTGTTCAAAAGGATCCTGAGCTCAAAGAGTGGCTATCCAATCTCCTCATTGACGAAACACCGGAAGGTCTGCGCATTCAAATTATTGACCAACAAGAAAAATCCATGTTCCCCAGTGGCAGCAGTAAAATGTACGATCACACAAAAAAATTATTGGAACATGTGTCCAAAATTATTCAAAAAGTACCAAATAAAATATCCATTTCAGGTCACACAGATGCAACACCTTATAGCACAAAAGATTACACGAATTGGGAGCTTTCATCGGATCGTGCTAATGCAAGTAGGCGCGTCTTAGAAGAGAGCGGACTCAATGACACACGGTTTCTTTCTGTCGTAGGTAAAGAATCAAAAGATCCGTTCGTTAAAAATGATCCGTTTTCTCCTCAAAATCGTCGGATTAGTATCGTCCTTATGCGTAAAAAACCTCTTCCTCAGAGCAAGCAGAATATGGTGAAAGCATTAGAGAAAAAAGAAAAAATCTAACAAATATAAAAATATTAATCATTTTTTAATTTTTTGAAAATAATATTAACTAAAGAAAATCTTTTACTTAATATTAACACCAGGGTTGAATTAATGTCATTTACAATAAACTGTCTATTATTTATTTTTCTTTCTTTCTTCCACTCTTTAAATGTTTTTTCAGTGGAATTATCATCGCAGTGGATGGAAAAAATGGCACCCCATATTCAAAATAAATCAATGAAAGATATTATTATTCCAGGAACTCATGATTCTATTACCTATGATATTGATAGAAACTCTACCTTTGCGAAGGAAGCAGATGCTCTTCAGCTTCTCAATACGCTGCATAAATTTAGACTCACACCCATTGTGGGAAAAATCGCAGACTGGTCCAAGGCTCAAGGTAGAACAGCATCACAGCAATTAGAAGATGGCATTCGCTATTTTGATATGCGCGTTGTTTACCGAGAGAGCATGAAAAAATTCTATACGTGCCATGGGCTCTATGGTTCAGAGTTATCAAAGGTTCTGCGTGATATAAAAACATTTCTCGACAATCATCCAAAAGAGATCATTATTCTTGATTTTAATCACCTCTATAATATGGTATCGCCCAAAGTGGGAGATAAAAATGCAAACCTTATTGATCTTATCAAAGCGACATTTAGAGACAAAATGGCACCGTCAAAGGTCGGTCCATCCGTCACTCTTGGAGATCTTTGGGATAATAAGTGGCAGGTGATTGTTCTTTACTATAATGACAAGGGCGGCGCTATGAAGGAATCTTCATGGTCTAAAAAGGATCCACTGCTGTGGCCTTCCAGTGCAATTCGTTCACCTTGGCCTAACAAGGATAAAATTGATGATCTCAAAAAATCCCTTGATAGTATTATGAATAGGGATAGGGGGAATTGCTTTTTCGTTCTCCAAGGGATTCTCACACCAAGTCCAATGACAATCGTTAAAAGTTTTACCCCCTTTTATAGGGGCATAAAATCACTCAAAGACAACGCTCTTATCGTGAAAAAATTGATGCCAACATGGCTCTCCAATTGGAAAAATGAACACAAAAAACTCAATATTGTGATGATGGATTTCCTGGAGGATAACAATATGATCAGCTCTATTATTAATCTCAATGCATCGCATTCATAGTTTAAACACTGTAGTCACAAGAGTCTGAAAAGACTCAATGATTATCAATTTTTTGAATAAGTTGCCTTAAACTTTTGTCAGAACAATCACCGAGATGCCATCCGAGAGTGTGACGTGTATGCCCGCAAATCGCCCTCCAGAGACAAATTTTATTTTTTTCCGTTAACGAGATGCCATATTTCGTCCACTTGAACGACCTCTGCTGAACTTTTTTGAGGTTCCCCCACGCGATCCGAAGCGGCGCGAATCTACTTAAGGACAGCCTGCACAGAAACATTGAAAAGCCCTGCCACACCTGACATTGACACGCCAAAATGGGCATACAAAGAACCCCTAACTTTCGCAGCGCAGGGTCCACACCGCGAGGTTTCGTAGGCGTAATTGGTATCCGCAATCTCCGCATCGATAGCGTTGAAAGCCAGGAATGTGGGCAGATTTTGTGTAATTCTTAGAGAAACATTTCTTGTAACAAAGCATCATTTAGGGGGGCTAAATCAATTTCATATTTACACTTTATCATAAAACTGTTCTTTACTTAAATGTCTCCCAAAAACATCAATAGGAAGGCATAAAAATGCAATAACGTAGAATAAAATCATTACAACTAGACTACCTTTTGCACAAGGGGCTTAGGCTCAAGAATGTCTGCGCCTGGGGTAAGGCTTTTACCAAGTGCATCAAAATCCCGTTTATGTATTGCAATTCCAAGCTGATCCAAAATCTTTGAACTCAACTCCGGCACAATACTTGATGAGAGAATGGCCATTTGCCGTATAAAATCACACAAGACATACAAAATTGTCTGCATGCGTTCTGGATCCGTCGCCTTGAGGCTCCAGGGTTTTTGAACATCCATGTACCGATTTCCCTCAAAAAGCCCCTCCCACACACGTTCTATTGCGCGGTGGAGTGATTGAGCCTCCATATGCTTTGTCATATCAGTCAGCATTGTTGAAGGAAGGGCTAGCAAGGTTTTATCCTCCGCCGTCATAGCACCCGGTGTGGGGAGTTTACCCTCGTTCTGCTTGTACACAAAGGCAAGGGTTCGCTGCACAAGATTACCATAAGTATTGGCAAGATCCGCATTCAGACGATTAATAAAAGCCATCTCTGAATAATCGCCATCATTGCCAAAGGGAACTTCCCGCAGCACAAAATAGCGAAAGGCATCATTACCATACTGATCCATAATCTCCACAGGATCAATGGGTTTGCCGATGGATTTTGAGATTTTCTCACCGTCCTTCGTCCACCATCCATGGGCAAAAATACGTTTGGGGGGTTGCATGCCCGCAGCCATCAAAAATGCTGGCCAATAGACAGCATGAAACCGCAAAATATCCTTGCCCACAATATGAAGTGATTCGGACCAGAATTTTTCAAAAGCCTCTTTATCGGAAGGATAACCAAGGCCACTCAAATAAATATTAAGGGCGTCGAGCCATACATAGATGACGTGTGCTTCATCACCCGGAACAGGCACTCCCCAGGTGATACTAGTGCGGGAAATTGATAAATCACGAAGCCCTCCTTTGACAAAACTGATGACCTCGTTACGTCGGCTTTCGGGAGCGATAAAGTCAGGATGAGCCTCATAATAATCAAGCAGTGGTTGTTGCCATGCGGAGAGTCTAAAGAAATAACTGGGCTCCGTCACATATTCAACAGGCGCTCCCGTAGGAGCTTTGCCATCCTTAATTTCATCCTCACCGTAAAAGGCTTCATCCCGAACAGCATACCATCCGGAATATGAACCAAGATAAATCTGGTTATTATCCTTCAACCGTTTCCACATATCTTGAACAGCTTTATAATGATCCGGTGATGTTGTGCGGGCAAAAACAGTGTTTGAAATACCAAGCTTTTCAAAAAGAATACGAAAAGTTTTTGATACATCATCCACAAAAAGCTTTGGATCAATGCCCTTTGCTTCGGCAACACGCTGTACCTTTTGTCCATGCTCGTCTGTCCCCGTCAAAAAAGCAACGTCCCTACCCGCTTGCCTATAAAATCGCGCAAGCATATCGCAAGCCAGTGTCGTATAAGCATGCCCAATATGGGGCACATCATTGACATAATAAATAGGGCTTGTGATGTAAAAAGTTTCGCGTTTCATAAAGTGTATCGTGTTTTCAAATGACTGCCTTGACCATAAAAGTCCAGGAGGCTCATGGTCAAGAGAAGAGTTGGGGAAGAGTGAAAATGCTACCATTAAGGATTTAGTAACTTTTTGATGGTTTAATGGACATAAAGTAAATCTAGTGACCACGAGAATCTTTATGTTATACCGGCTGATCTTTGTTTTTATAATTGTGAGTCTTTTGGGAAGCAGCTACGGAGCCCAGGAAATACGGAATAAAGCTTTGATTGCGGATGAAATCAAAAAGCTTGTAAAAACAAGTGTCCTTAATGAAGCTGAAACAACAACATACACCTATAAGGCTGTGTGTGAGCGTTTGCTTGCTCTATATCAAGCTGTTCATGAGGCCTGTATCGTTGATCGCCATCATTTTTATCCTGAAAAAAAAGCTCAAATTGACATTGCCATTAAACGACTTCGCAATCTTTCAAAATTAAAAAAAAGCAAAATGCTTAGTGATGATGCCTATTCTATTCTCTTAAATTTTGAAAAAAGTATCCAAATTACCAAAAACCTCACACTCAAAAATCAAACACCTGAACAACTTCGAAAAACTATTGTCGATTGGATTTTAGCGCTCACTCAAGATGTTCCGACACAGCTGGAAAAAAGCCTGCGCATTCATCATGGAAAAGACAATGCACTCTTTGCACTCGCTTACCCCATGCAATGGACATCTAAAATGTGGGGGGATCAAAAATTTATTCAATTTTTAAAAAGTCAAATAACATATATATCAAGTAATAATATCCATTACAACGACGCTTATAGTGGCACACCACCTCAACCCAATAATACTCCAAATAACCCTTCTCCATTGAGTGATGAAGCTTACATTTTTATGTTTCAAAACTTACTCGTAAACGAGAAACTAAACCCTGATTGTTTTGTCTTTTATCAAAGTGCTACACCAAAATTACTTGGGGTGTACCTCTTCCAAGATCTCATGGCCCGATTTCTCCATCAAAATGGAAATCCCTTTGACATCAAAAGCTTTGCTCATGATGATGTCGACACGGACGAATTTAGGGCCATCATACCTGATAAAATTCCTAAGACTGTTCGCGATCTTCTAGTGGGAAAAGTTAGTGATCCCTCATCAAAACAGGTCATGTCATCGAGTTACTCTATTTTTGGAGGTGGAAACCCTTCGTTTAAGAGCTTCTTTAAAGTAAACGGACAAGCAAGCAGTACTATTGGTGATGTTTTTAAATCTATCTACGATGACGCTAACCCCCATTTGGATATATCTGGATCCACAGTAATTACTACACCGAACCCAGCATGGATGGGGGGTAGCACAAACAGAACACCTAATAAATATGAAGAAATGATCATAAATAAATTTACTGATCGACCTATTCAAAATCACTTGGGCTATCAACAAAAAGGATATATAAACTTCCCGAACATTGTGCAATTTTTTATCCCTAAAGATAAAGTTGATGATATCGTGTATTGGGGAGGCACTATGAATTCTCCAATACGAAGTTCCCTATCAGGCAAATATCAAAATGGCATTAAAGTCGTTCTCGATGCATTCATTGCTCAAGATGATCAAACCCTTCTCACCTATTACAATACGGTCCCCACGACTCAGCATGCTGGTTGGGCAGGAATGGGACAAAGCACCCTTTCTAAACTTGCAGAAAAAGATGATTATAGTTCCCTTCAAGGAAAAATAGGGGCATCGACACGAGCCTATTTTGATGAGGCAAAAAATGGAAGAATAAAGACTTACTTCAGTTGTATTCGCCCTGACCAATACGTCGTTATTGATGATATACGAACACATCTTATTCTCTTCATGCAAGAAGATATTCTAAAAGCTCTCACCGAAGGAAACCCCTCACAAAAAGTGAGAGAGTCTAATCTCTATAAAACCCTAGGAATAGCTAGTGGCGACAAAAATCTTACAGGATCAGCACAAACTCTCACAGGAACGATTGTCGCCAACCAAAGCCGTCGCCTCAACGAACAAAAAGCCCCTATCACAACTCTTGATATTTTAGAAAAAGACGGTTCTATTGCGCTTACCACGCTGAAGAAGCGCCTCATCACAAATCTTGAGAGTGTTGCGTGGGATAAAGAAAGTAAAATAAAATATTTTATTCAAGAGTACTTAATGTGGCTTTATATTAAAGAGTATAAAGGTAAAATTCCACCCCTCCAAAAATTTCTAGACGATATAAAGGAAATCAGCGACAACACAAAAACGCCGGACGATCTTAACCAACTACGGTATCTTGAGCTTTTTACAGCCCTAGCCCTACGTGTGGGAGATCATGACTTTATCGCAGAGACCTTAACATCCCAACTCAGCAATCAAAACCCAGATCTTCCCATTGATTCGCGTGGTGCCAATAAAACAGAACGCAAAATCATGGTGCTTTTACTCAAAGAAATCGCTTATGAGCTTTTAATGCAAAAAGATTATAAACGGATTTTGGGGAAATTCACTCCTCTTCCAACAGACGCCCCTCATATCCAAAAACATAAGAAAATGTGCCAAGTCTACATCAAAACACTCATCAGTGAGATCGTTGATGGCATAAAGATCACATCACAACTTCAATTAAGGAAAGACGATATTGAGAAATTTCTTTCCACTGTCACGGCTTTGGATAAAAAGGTATTTCAAAAAATGATCCCCGGTGACAGTGAAGGAATCGACATGAATAACATCGCAAATCTAGTGACTGTTTTCCTGTGGAATCCCATCCAAGACATTGAAAATCTTGGCAAGAAATCGTAATGCGGAGAATCATCATGACTCATTTTATAAAAAACTTCATCACAAGCATCATTCTCATGATAGGTCTATCCTATGGTGCAACAGCATCCAAAAGCATCGATGAATATCTCCATCACAACCCGGAAATGGCCCTAAAACTCATTGTGAATCAATGCATTCAAGACACGAATACTAACATTGACCAAGCAGCGTCACTTATTTCAGGCATTGTCTATAATCCTATGCATAAAGATGCGCTTTTCCCCAATACATTATCGGTGGATCAAAATCCGAATGTATCCCTTCTTCTTGCCTCCATGGCCATCATTGCAAAGAGCTCAGAATTTCCGTGGTCAACAGTTCAAACCATTCTCCCGTCATATAACGATAACAACCAAGACCACTCTATTATCTTTTGTGAAATGACCCAAAGTCTTTTTAAAATGAATATAGCGGATCAGAATCAAGGGTATACTTTTGATGAAACAATGCAATATGTGCTTAGAT
>JAIESS010000036.1 GCA_019745755.1 Alphaproteobacteria bacterium | reverse complement strand
CATCTTGAAAGAAGAATTCGATAAAGGGGTAAATAATTTTAATGCCATAATTTTCTCTACTCTACTATTTTTGATTTTTTCAAAAAGGCTATGGGATCCAAATCATCAATCAATAAAAGAAATCAAAAATAGGGAAAAAAAGAGCTTAACTTACTCAACCGTGGGAAGAATTTGATCAACGAGAAGGAAGCTCGACAAATCCACACTAAACCATGTTGTTGTATCCACATTAAAAAAAGAAGCAGAACATGTCTGAAACTCTTTTGGTACTATTTTTGAAGGGGTGCGCTGTGTTGTTTCATTCAAAAATTGTTGTAAACCCGGGTTATGGGCAATGACAAGAACATTATTGTAACTGTCCTCAATGCGGCGTAATCGATCAACAATAATATTCCCGGGCGCTCCATATAACTTGTCTTCAAAGGAAACCTTCACGGTAAGGGGAAGATGTTTTTTAAGGCCTTCAAATGTCTGGCGGGCACGCCGTGCGTTGGAGCAAAGAACATAGTCCACACCGAGAAATTTTTGATGGAGTTTTGCCCCCATGACATCCATTTGTTTCATGCCTTGACCAGACACAGGGCGCTCACGATCAATCTTCACAATGTGAGGAGATTGTGCTTCGGCGTGACGCAATAGAATAAGACGTTTCATGGGCATTAAGACTTTGTTAGCCTTTTTCTATTAAATTTAAGCAAGAATTAACCTGTCCTGTCAATCCATATGACTGAAAAAGAACGCATTGATTGTTTACGGCTTATCCGGTCTAAGGGTATTGGCTGCATCACTTATCATGCGCTTGTCAAGGAAGTTGGGTCTGAAGAATCGGCACTTCTCCTTTTATCCAAACAGGGGAGAGATGTTTTCTCGGAAAAGAAAGCATTAGCTGAAATCAAAGAACACGAGGCTATAGGTGCAACGCTCATCACCTATCATGATGCTAACTACCCGCCACTACTCAAGCATATCAGCGATTCTCCTCCTGTGCTCAGTATTCTCGGAAATCCGGAAGCATTGAGTTCTCCCATGGTGGCCATTGTAGGATCCCGTAGCGCCTCTATGAATGCCATCAAATTCACGCAAAATCTTGCTTATCAACTCCGTGATGCAGGATACGGTATTATTTCAGGTCTTGCACGAGGCATCGATGGTGCAGCCCATGATGGCGCTATGAAGTGTACTACTGGGGGATATTTTTCAACCATTGCTGTTATGGCGGGAGGTGTGGATTGCCTTTATCCGCCAGAACACGGTTGGCTTCGGGAAAAAATAATGGAAAAAGGTGCGCTTATTTCGGAAATGCCTTTGGGGCGTTTTCCAGGAGCTTCTCATTTTCCACGCCGTAACCGTCTTATTTCAGGGCTTGCCAAGGCCATTTGTATTATCGAAGCGGCTAAGCCATCGGGAAGTTTGATTACGGCAAACTATGCTCTTGATCAGGGGCGTGAGCTCTTTGCGGTGCCGGGGTTTCCGGGTGATCCACGCAGTGTAGGAACTAATTCTCTTCTTAAAAATGGGGCCCACATCCTTGAAAGCGCTGCCGATGTTGTGAATATTATAGGGTATCCTATCATGCCTATAGAGACTCTTCCTAATACCACCCAACAAAAGAATATACCGCCCACAGATAATCTGAATACATTGATTCTTCAGTGCTTGAGTGTCCAGCCGCTTTCCATGGAGGAATTATTTGCATCAGTGAATATAGTGGAGAACACCCTTCATGACGCTCTCCTCACCCTTGAACTTCAAGGACATATCCACAGGGATCAAAGAGGTTATATCACACGGGTGTTTTAGGACCTTGCGTACCCAAGACGATCAAAGGGCACTGGATTTTTCGGTGAGAACTCATTTAACAAGGCATGTAAGTAAGGAATATATAAAAAATTCTGTTCAATGAAATCTTTTTTCAAAGTACATCATGATCCTGGATCCATTGCTGAAGAGGTCTAAAGGGAAGATACTCAAGACCGCGTGTTACATAACTGAGAATACGGGGAATATAGTTAAGATAATGATGTTTACCATCACGAAGGCTAAGGCGCTTGAAGACACCTAAAATACGCAGTTGCCGTTGCATATCAAGAATCTGCGAAGCATGGTCAAGCTTTGCGTGAAGTTCCCTTGGAAATGCATCAAAATAACGTGTCCTTAAATATGTGCGCAAATCATCGGGCACATCAACCCGTGCATCGTTGATTAATGATACAAGATCATAGGTTACTGGCCCCCATACAGCATCTTGAAAATCAATAAGACCGCATGCCCGAAGACCATTATTACCCTGCAGGTAAAATAAATTATCCTTGTGATAATCTCTAAGAATAAGTGTGTGAGGCACATCAACCGTCTCAAGCAACGCATGCCAAATGTCTCGAAAACTCTTAGCATTCTGTGTAAGGCCGTCTTTATACCACTGCGTAAACACCATAACTTCATCGAGTAGCACTTGAGGGGTAAATGCATGCAAAAAATTAGGTTTATCTATTGCCTTTTCCTTAATATGAAGCAACACATCAACAGCAAGCATGTACAGGTCTTTGCGATTTTCATCCTTTAATACTGTGCTATAGGTTGTGTTTCCAAAATCTTCAACAAGGTAAAAATCTCCTTCTACGGCAAGGACCTTTGGGGCACAAAGATCCATATCATTAAGAAGCGCTGACATTTTTGTGAATTGTTCCGGCTTTTCTGAAGACGGACACACCATGACGAGTTTTTTTTCCCCCTCTAAACGGTAATAATAACGCCTTGATGCGTCCATGGGGAGAGCTGTAATGGGCACATTTTCTGGAATACCCGCATTCCTTAAAAACCCACCAAGAGCTGTTCTATCCTTTTGAAGATAAGGCATCAACATCCAACCCTTTCAATGACAAGGGTACGTGTATGTTCTGAATCATGGGCAAGGGTTATTTTGATATGGGGTGTAGGTAGATCATTCCCTAAACGTTCTGGCCACTCAACCACACAGATATGGGATAGTACATACTCATTAAATCCAAGATCATACACATCCTCAATACTTTTAAGACGGTAAAGATCAAAGTGGGTAAGAGGCCCAGCTGTTGTTTCATAAGTCTGGAGCAATGTAAATGTTGGACTTGGTACATTTGTTTCCTTGGAGGTAAGAGCTTGAACAAGCATACGAGCAAAGGTTGATTTCCCTGCCCCAAGGTCACCATAAAGAAGAATACATAAGGGAGCCTTTCGTGCTTTTAACTCTATTGCAAACATCTGCGCCTGTGCCTCAAGCTGTTCAAGGGTCATCGATTCATAATACATAAAAAGAAAAAGATACTCGTTAATTACCCTCTTTTTAACAGATCCCACACTTTTTGTTTAACCTTTTCAATATCAGAATATCCAAAAATTCTCCCTCTCCAAGGCATAATGCTGTTCAACTTACGAAAAGCATCTTAATATGTTATAAAAAAGAAATTATTTTAAATTAAGAATAATCTAATGAAAAAAATTCCTCACTTAACACTTGCTCTTCTTCTCACATCAAATACTGTTCCTATTGTGGCTATGGATGAAGTAAAGCAACAGCCTACTGTTCATTGCTCTACAGTTCTCTCAATACCAGATGCAGCACACACCCTGATTCAAACTTTTTCAGATAATCCAAATGCCTTTAATGTGGAAGCCCCTCGTAAAGTGGATCCGGGTCACCATCAGGATCACGTGCGTAACGACATATGGCCCTTTTCTCCCTCAGATAATAAGCTTAGCCAAGCAATAGTTGAAAAAATGGTAAAGAACCCAGAGTACTTTACATCAGGTGCCTTTACAGCTGACCTAAAGCGTGTATCAAAGTCGCATATACTCTTTGATCTTCCTCAAAATGCAAAAAGAATTTCCGATATTTGTTCTGCGCTTGCTTCTCTTGAGAAACATGGAATAAAAAAGCAACTATCTTCTGTGGACATCAGAAATTCTGCCAGACTTGTCGATGAAGAAGGTAAGGAGCTTTCCTATAAATTTACTGGAGCTGCAGTTCTTTATCTTCAAAATCTTGCGATGATTGCTGAGGACCCTTCCTGTGGTGAACGCATCGGTCGTACCATAGCGAGCTCTTCTGTGTATAACAGCCCCAACATCATTGATATTTCAGATAAAGAACCCCCCTTTAAAACGACAAAAATTACCATTGAAAATGGCGATCTTGTATCCGTCGCGATGAAAATGAATAAATTGGCAAAAGACCAAGGGCTGAAAAAGAAATTTGGCCTTATTATTCCTGGTGATGAGGTCAACGTTGGTGGTGGCCCCACAGAAGCCAATGCAGCGGAAGAAAACATCGGTCGCGTCATACCGTATGCACTCCTTTCCCAAGTTGCTATTGCCGAAGGGCATGGCTATCCATTACCTGCACACGGTGTTCTCGTTATTGATGATGTGGATGTAATGCGTGATCCAATAACACTTGATTTATTACCAAAAGATCACGTCTTTCCGGTAACACTTATTAATTCTGCCGCTCCTGATTTGCGTACTCTCATCAAACAGTCTTTTAGAGATCCTTTGCTCAAGGCTCATATGGAGAGTGAATCAGTTAAGCTTAGGCTTGCTTCTATAAATAATGACGGTGATCGTAAAAAAGAAGGATGGAAAATAGAAGCTGAATTTCTTGCAACCCCAGAATATACGCAATTACTGAGTGAATTTAGAAATGCTTACTATAAAAATCATCCAGAGTATAGAGAATTAGTCATCAATAAAGTGGATGCGCAAGTAAGAGCATCGATCAAATGCAGTGTAACAGATCTCTTCGTTCCTGCATGGGGCAGTAATGTCTTTGAAAATGATATTGACTTTATTGCGGATGTATACAATGACGTCCTTCAAAAATATCCAGGATATTTTAATACTGTATCGTGCATCGTTTTCCCTGATGGAGCAAAGGCATTAAACGAAGCGGCATTCCAAAAGATTACAGGGGTGTTTGGCGAACAATAATAAAACTCTTTAGAAATGATGATAGAATACAAACATCATTTCTAAACTGTATATGGGGATAAAACATGGAGACTGAGAATATTTTTTTAACCCCTGATCTTGATAAGGAATTATTGCATTTCCTTGACTTGAATCAGGATAAGGAACTTATTGCTGCCATCAAAGATCTTCACCCTGCAGACACGGCTAAATTTATTGAACGTCTTTCACCAAAGGAACGTCAGCATTTTTTTGCCACTGTTAAGGGAAATCTTGATCCCGAAGTTTTGGCTGAAATTCATCACGATATTTTGGAAAGTGTTCTCGAAAATCTGCCCACACCTGACCTTGTGCGCGCGATTAAACGTCTTGATAGTGATGATGCTGTTGCTGTTTTAGAAGATCTTAGTGAAGAACAGCAACAAAGTATTTTAAAAAGTATTAATCCCATTGATCGGAAGAAAATTCTTGAATCACTAAATTTTGAACCAGATACAGCAGGGCGTATCATGCAGTCGGAGGTGGCTGTGATGCTTGATACAGCTACGGTGAGCGATGCCCATTCCTATTTAAAAAAGACAAAACACCTCCCCGATATTTTCTTTGAACTCTATCTTGTTGATGCGGAGCACAGTTTTAAAGGAGCCGTTCGTTTATGTGATCTGATTCAGTGTAAGGATACATCGCTTCCCCTCAAATACTTAGCGCGATCGCGCTCTGTTGTGATTGCCACCATGGATCAAGAAGAGGTCGGGTATATTTTTAAAAAATATGCCCTCGTCAGTGCACCTGTCGTGAATGAAGAAGGGCATCTTCTTGGGATGATTACAGCGGACGACGTGCTCCATATTATCGACGAAGAAGCTGACAAAGCCTTTCGGTATTTGGGGGGTGTCATGGAAACGTCCTTAGAAGCTGGGACATTGCGGACGAGCTATATGCGCCTACGTTGGCTTTTTGTAACGTTTATTAATACGCTCATTGCATCGTCTGTTATTTATCAGTTTGAAGCTGTTCTTGCAAAATATGTTGCGCTAGCTATTCTTATGCCTATTGTTGCCGCCATGGGGGGGAATGCGGGCATGCAGGTTGTAACTGTGACTGTGCGTGCCCTTGCGACTCATCAACTTGATCTAGATTATGACGGTTTTTATGGTGTTCTCAAAAAAATAGTGTCAAAAGAAGTGCTCGTCGGTCTCATTAACGGTACATTTTTTGCGCTTTTCCTTGCAACGCTTGCGGCTTTTTGGTTTAACGATCCCCGTCTTGGGGGTATACTTGCCGGTGCAATGATCTTTAATGTTGTGTGGGCAGGGTTTGCAGGGAGCTTTCTTCCCCTTATCATTAATCGTCTTGGTTTTGATCCAGCCATTAGTGCGGGACCATTTCTTACGACCACAACAGATGTCATGGGCTTCACGGTTTTTCTTGGGTTAGCCAAGATATTTTTAGTAGGTTAAAAAATGCTTTCTTTATTCTTATTAATTAGCGTAGTTTCGTCAGCTGTCTTTGCTGACACTAAAAAAACTCCTATCAAGACGACAGCGATCAAGGATGTTAAGCTCAAAATCCTTGATGCGAAAATGACCTTTAACGATTCTTCTGCGAAAACACCTGTTGAGAAGTATAAAGAAAAACATCCTCAATATGGAGGTAAGGGAAAAAAATCAAAAACCACAATATCTTCTGGGGCTTATGATCAAAATGACATAACGACCGCGTCGGCCCATACGTATGATGCACGAAAAGTCCAAAGTCAATTCTCGCCCGTTATAAAGGGTAGTCTAGCGGACCGTTATTATGGGCCGCGTCGCAAATAATGAAGGGTCTTTCCAAACAACAAGACCGATCCGAGCGCACGATTGAGACAATCTTAGGCGCAGCCCAGTCGTTGTTTGCTCAAAAAGGATTTGCAGGCACCTCCATCAGTATGATTGCAAAGGATGCATGTATCCCGCAAAGCCTTATCTATCATCATTTTGACAATAAACAAGATCTTTGGCGCGCCGTTAAAGCCCGCATGATCACCCTAAGCAAGATTACGGAGGAAGAGCCCCTTGATGAGGATACGCCCTCGGACATTTTGCGCAAGATTCTTACCATGCGTTTCGAACTATACGCATCCAGCCCTGATGTGGCAAGGATTGCAGCCTGGCAGAATCTTGACAGTGCAAGTGAACAGCTCCAATGGGGGACAAGTGTTCGCCCAGAAAAATGGATTGCTGCCCTTGAAAAAAGACAGCGCGATGGACATATTCCATCTAACCTCAATGTGCCTTTTTTTATTGAATGGGTATTTCAAAGTGTATCATCTGCTTTTCTTGATCCAGCCCTCAAACTTATGGATAACTCGCAGCGACAAAAAGAGTATTTTGATATGCTCCTACGTTGTTTCACACGTATGCTAGGGTAATTGGGTATGCTTAGCATTTTTTCTATAAATTATTTTTCTTATTTTACTCCTCCTTTTTTGATGCTATTTGATATATATCCTAAGGTGCTTCGGAAGATCCAGTGGAGCTGGAACCAACGCGCAGCCAGCTTGTACAGCAGATACGTCATTCTCCGCACGATATAATCTAACAAATTTTATAGCCTCCAGACTCTAAATCAGAGATGCATTATTACAAAACGCATTTTTCAACTCTTAAATTTATAATATGATGTTTTTATTTACGGGACGATTTTTCCCAAAAAGCTATGTAAATGTGAAAACTATATAAAAGTTTTTAAGCAAATTCCCCTTCAATGAACATACACGACGTAAGGATAGCCTCTTGGTTTTTTTCCCTAAACACGATAGACTTTATATATATAAAATTTTATAAAAATGATGACCTTTGCTAGGGTTCTTGTCTGACTTTCTTGGAAATCTCTCCCTTGTACAAGCTCTTTTGTACGCTCTTTTCTTTGCCCTTATTTTTTGGGCCGTTCTTTGGAGTTATGAGGCTCAATACTTTAAGAAAAAAAGCAATGAATTAGATATCCTCCACGGGTTTTGCTGTGAATCTCTCGAGGAACTTGACATTCCTTTTGGTTATTTTTCTGAAAAAGGGCACCCCTATGTCAATGATCTTTTTCTTTCAACACTGGGCATTCAACCAGGTGAAGATATTCGCGAAGGTATTGTTAAAAAACTCAAAACCGTTATTGCTGTCGATACATGGCGTGATTTTGCCCATTACCTTGAGTTTCAATCTCAAGCCTTTATGTATGTTTTTGAGAGTGACGGTCAGAGTTATTGTATGCATGCACGAGCACAAAACGGGGTTGTATACTTATGGATGAGTGCTCTTAAATCATCTGAAAATGAAACTATCTATACTAAACGGATGATTGATAACATCCCAATGGCCCTTTGGTACCGCAACCGTCATGGGGATATTATTCACTGTAATCATATTTACACGGAAGCTATTGGAAAATCTTATGATGATGTGATGAGTCAAAAACTTGAACTTTATCCACGCACACGAAGCGGCAGCCCCTATTATCAAAGTTTAAAAGCTATGAAAGAAAATATCAACCAAGTGAATCGTCTCCATGCTGTGGTTTCAGGTACAAGACGTCTTTTAGAAATTGGCACTGTCCCTTTTCGAAATGGTGATTCCCTTGGTTATGCCATCGATATGACAGAAATTGAGAACCTTCAGCAAAGCCTTCATCTTCAAATGAAGAGCAATAGCGATGTTTTGCAGACAATGTCAACGGCTATTGCTATTTATGGTCCCGATACACGCCTTGCCTTTTTTAATCAAGCGTATATCAAGCTTTTTCAGTTTGATGAAAACTTTCTTCAAACAAAGCCAATGCTGGGTGATGTCTTGGAGGATTTGCGCTCACGCAGAAAGCTTCCTGAATACCCCAATTTTCAGGTGCACAAAAAAAATCGCATACAGTATTTTAAAACATTATTGCATCCCGTTCACGAGCTTCTCCATCAACCCGATGGTCAAATTATTCGTATGGTTATTTCTCCCCATGGTCTTGGTGGTATATTTTATGTTTTCGAGGATGTCAGTGAACGTATTAGTCTGGAGCGTCAATATAATACATTGATTGCCGTTCAAAAGGAGACAATTGATAATTTATTTGAAGGTATTCTTGTCTTTGGGTCAGATTATCGCCTTCAAATTATGAATCAATCTTTTTGTAAAATGCTGGAAATTCAAGATAGAGATTGGTTTTTAGGACGTACACTTCAAGAATTTGTCGCAACAGATAATCCTTTTATTTCTATGGATAAATCTGAATTATTGCGTTTGTTTATGGCTGCATTTAGTAAAAGGCATCCTATGAAAAATGAAATGATTCTCTCTGATCAGCGTGTCCTTCATTATGCTTATTTACCGCTACCAGATGGATCCCACCTTGTCAGTCTCATGGATGTCACAGATGCAGCACGTTTCCAAGATACCCTGAAAGAACGCAATCGTATTTTAGAAGAAGTTGATGAGTTGAAGTCACGATTCATACGGCATGTTTCCTATGAGCTTAAAACGCCTTTAAACACCACACACAATTCTGGTGCTCTTGATTTAGAGGCAAGCAAAAAAAATATCCTGCACGATACGGCTGATTCCACGCATACCATGCTTTCTATGGTAAATGATATGCTTGATCTTGCAACCATTGAATCAGGGCAGCTTACGCTCAAACCAGAGGACATTACACTTCAAAAATTCCTCAAAAGCACTATATCCCTCGTATCGCGTCGCGCAAAAGATCAAGGCATTGATGTGAAAATTGACAACCTTATTACTTATGAGCAGTTTAAGGGAGACACAAAACGTCTGAAGCAGGTCCTTTTTAATCTTATGGCTAATGCGATAAAGTATAAAGGATCTAAGGGAAATCTAACTCTTCGTGTTCAACCGACCGTTATTAACGAAAACGAGTTTTTATGTTTTTCTATTCTTGATGGCGGCTATAATATGAAGAAAAAAGTCATAAAAGCTGGTGTATCCAAATCGATTATTAAGATTAATGATTCTCATCTTATTCAAAATCATTTCACGAGTGAGCTTGGGTTAACTCTTGTGAAACGCATTATTGAGCTTCATGGAGGCTGGATTTACCTCGAAGCCATCGGAGAAGAAGGAAAAGAAGACT
>JAIESS010000032.1 GCA_019745755.1 Alphaproteobacteria bacterium | reverse complement strand
ATAATAATGATCATAAACAGAGCTCAGGGAACGATAAGCATGATCATAAAAATGAGGGTGGCCATAAAGATAGTTCAGGCAAAAATATGCACGAACATAAAGGCAAAGTTGCTGCCGATAAACATCATAATAATGATCATAAACAGAGCTCAGGGAACGATAAGCATGATCATAAAAATGAGGGTGGCCATAAAGATAGTTCACAACATTATACTTCAGGTCATAATGATCAAAATTCCTCTCATCAATCGTCTTCAGCACATGAAATTTCTGTGGGCAGCAGCAAGAGCGATCAAGTTATTATAGGAACAGCAGGGCATGATAGTTTTGTTTTTTCGAATGCTGCTGTTCATAATAATACAGCCATTACTATTCATGGAGAATGTGGCAATGATTGGATTAATTTCACGAATGTTTCGGGCCAGGCGCACATTACTTTTTCAGATGGACAGACAACAAATCTTAATCTTCAAGGGGGCTCGCAACATTTAAATCTTACCGGAGCTCACACCGCGGGAACCATCCATTTTGACAATACCTCAAAAGGCGGGGTGACGTTTGATCATATTGAAAAATTTGTTTTTTAGTAAAAGGTATAGAGGGGGGCTTACCCCCTTTTTTCATGCCATTCTTTAACGGTTTGCATATCACTATGGATTTGGCGTGTTATTTCCTCCGGCATCAATACAGAAAAATCTATGGATGGTCGTATAAGATGCCTCAGTGTAATAGTAACATTCTGACCATAAAGATCCTTGTTCCAATCAAAGAGATGCGATTCGAGAATTGTGGGGCGCCAATCCTTGTTATAATAGGCAATGGCGTTAACCGTTTCCATAGCGACAGTGGTGCATGCTGCATAAACCCCTGACAATAAGAGGATATCTTGAGGATTGAATTCAATATTTGCAGTGGGACATCCAAGTGTTCTTGCTTCTTTTTGTCCTTCAATAACATACCCTTGGACGGATACATTCACATCCATTGCACTGACGAATGCACCCGCTAAAACCATCCATGAGAAAACGGCAGTACGGGCTATGCTGAAATATAACGGTTTCATTCAACATTTCCATTTGTTCACACACTAAGGTAGAAAAAATATAGCGCAACGACGAAGCACTCACAACAACCTTTCTTGAAAAATTAGACCTATTCTTTCGGCTTTTTATTCCCCAAGTATTTTGCCACACATAAGAGGCATACCACGCAGAAAATCATTTTTTGGGAGAGGTTTGCCTCCTTCGCGCTGAAGTATATCAAAGGATAAAATGCATCCGTCACCGCAAACAACAGAGCCATTTTCCAAAAGTGTTCCCGGGATGATGTCACGCTCTATTCTGTCAGCTGTAATAGACGCATCTTTAATTTTGAGAAGGGTTCCATTGTAATAGGTATAGGGTCCCGGCCAGGGATTAAGTGTTTTAACCTGTCGCAATACCATTTCAGCCGACTGTGAGAAGTCCAAAAGTCCTTCCTCCTTCGTTAGTTTATGGGCATAAGTGATGCCTTCTTGAGGTTGTTTTTGAGGAACAATGGTGTCGTTCATATAGTCAGGTAGTGTCTTGATAAGCAAGTCAGCGCCGAGCTGACTTAGGTCATCGTGAACCTTTATAAATGTATCTGAGGGGGAAAGGTTGTAGTCTGATGTGCTGAGCATATCCCCTGTGTCCAGGCCTTCATCCATTTGCATAATGGTAATACCCGTAAGGTTATCACCTGCTAACATGGCCCGGTGAATGGGGGCCGCTCCTCGCCAACGGGGGAGAATAGACCCATGAATATTAAGGCATCCCTTACGAGGAGCTTCCAAAATAGCCTTAGGAAGAATAAGGCCGTAAGCCACCACAACAGCAATATCAGCATTGAGAGTCTTGAAAATACCTTGCTGATCGTTATCCCGTAGTGTCTTAGGGGTATAAACTGGAATGCCATGAGCCTCCGCAACTTCGTGAACAGGACTTTTTGTAACATGGTGACCACGGTTTTTGGGGCGCGGTGGCTGTGTGTAAACACCAACTATTGTATAGTCGGTCTTAATAAGGGATAGAAGGGGGGGCACAGAAAAGTCAGGAGTTCCCATAAAAACGAGGCGCATGAAAATAATTTTTCTAGAGTAATTTCCCTATCTCTATCATGATAAAATCATTCTTGGAACCCTCTATGCTACTAGGGAAGCTCACATCATCTGAAAGTAGGTGTGATTTTATTGTATTGTCCGAGAAATGTAAGAAGATCGTTTTGAGTTGGTTTAAAATCTTTCTTACACCAATAACGAAGAGCGAATTTAAGAGCATCGCCAAGAATTTTTCCTTCATACCCAAGAGCTTGAAGATCCATTGCTTTGAGGGGAAACGCAGTGGTGGTAAGGCTATGCAGCTTATCCCAAGGAACATCTGAAAGGTGCCGTGTTATAGCTTCATACAGACACAAAAACGCCTGTGTAAACGGTCGTCCATGACAATATAAAAGCTCCGCCACAAGAAAATCAGTATTCATGGTATCCTGGAGGCGACGCCATAGATCACGCTCATGACGGGTGAGAACAAAATCGTTTGTGACAAAGGAGGGAGACTGATCATGATAGAGAGCATAAAGGCGATAAAGGGGATCAATGTTGAGATTATGTGTCTGTTCCTGAATAAGAAAGCGCTCAAATGCTTTGATATCAAAAGCAAGACGGGGAGCAACGTAGGTGAGAATACCTTTCTCAGCCATCACACTCACATCCTTGAAACAATCCGGTACTGTTAAAATTTTGAAAAATTCGTGACGTATCCGCTCTCTCGATAACATCTCCATTCCCTGCGCAAGAGATGCACAAGCATCGAGGCTTTCCTGATGCCACACTTTTCCAAAAGATACATGCATACGAAAATAGCGAAGAATTCGCAAATAATCCTCCGTGATTCGGGCATGAGGGTCACCAATAAAACGCACGAGACCAAATTTTAGATCATCCACACCCTTAAAGTAGTCATAAAGATGACCATCTCCATCGAGGTAAAGTGCATTAATAGTAAAATCCCGTCGATGGGCATCTTCTTCAAAGGATGTGCCATAACACACATCGGCATGACGGCCAAATGTTGTGACGTCTCTTCGAAGGCTTGTTATTTGAAAAATATTTTCTTTGAAAACGACAGTTACTGTCCCATGTTTGATGCCTGTTGGAATGACATGAGCGTGCTCTTTAAGGATATCGCCGATTGTATGAGGTGGTGCAGCAGCAGCAATATCAATATCATTAATGGGCAGCCCTAAAAGTGCATCCCGCACAGCGCCCCCCACAATACGTGCTTCAACATGATGGTCGGCTAAAATACCAATAAGCTGCTTAATATGGGGTTCTTTAAGGATATTTTGAAAAAATGCCGTCAAAGCGACTCGTAAAAAATGGCGCGCCCAAGAAGAGTCGAACTCCTAACCTTCAGATTCGTAGTCTGACGCTCTATCCAATTGAGCTATGGGCGCACATCGATCGTTGAGCACACTCTATCCAAAGCATGGGGAAAAAGCAAGATTTTTTATTGCTTGCGATAAGAGTACACATGGTTTTGGGAAACATAATATTGCTACAGTAATTGATCCCCCCTAAGAGTGGTCTTAGGGATGAAGTATCGAAAAATACTCGATAGAATTAACAGAATATTAAGTTTTTGAGTTATAAAATGGTACCAACTCAATTTTCTTTTTCAGAGGAAGAATATGCGCATGAAATTCTCTTTTTGGACTTTTATAACAAGGCATTTTTACCTTAAGGCAGCAGTGATTCTTTTGATTGTGATGCCATTGAATCTTCACGCCGCTGATACAGCTGTAGTCGAACCAGAGGATACCTTTCGATTATCCGCCACCATCAAATCTCCTGCAATGCGCCAATGGTGTGAAGATAATGCATCAAATCTATGTTTTTTTATGGAGGCTGGTCAAAAAATATTTCCTCTCGGCACAATGGAGATAGACGCAGAAAACAATGGGCGTGTCCCCATCAGCGATAGTGTTCCCATAATTCAAGAACACAACCTTTTCCGAATTTATGTTCTCTACACGGATACAAAAGCATGGCGAACAATTAAGGATACGTGTTTATTTGAACAGACTGATGTCAAGGGAAATAAAAGTTTTGTTGATTATTGTTATTCGTATCTTAGTCTTCAAGAGGATCCTGCGAGTTATAATATTATTGAGGCTCTTCGCCTTGATCTCGACTTCAATCAGTATGAAGAAAATGTGCCTATTCGTCTCACAGGTCTTGTTAAACGCGCCAAAAAAAAATTCCAAGAAGGCATTACCCTTACACAGCCCAATTATTCCCCTGCATCTCTTTATAATTTTTCTGGAAGCGGGTTGCCAGAAGATATATTGCAATTAGCCTATGAGGATATTTATCCGAAAACATTCAGTATTATTCCGTGTGTTCAAAAATGTCGCTCTAAAAGCTATGTTGTTCCTGGGTCTCATGAGGAGGGGGAAAAAGATATTATTAACACAGCATCGTCACAAACCCTTTTAACAGGAAGCATGATACAGTGGCTAGAAACTCAGAAACAAAAAGTGTTAACTGATGAAGAAAAAGAAGATGTTATTCATTATCTTCTTCATCGAGGACAGGTTCATCGCTCAGAAATACCCACCCTCAAAAGCACCCTGAGCATTACAGGGAAGAAGAGTGACGCAAGTGAATGAATAAGCCTAGGACGACTGCTTTGCCCAAAGTTCAGCATAGCGCCCATTAAGAGCGAGGAGCTCATTGTGGGTGCCTTCTTCAACAATATGACCGTCCTTAAGAACAATAATTTTATGGGCACGCACAATGGTGGAAAGGCGATGGGCAATAATAATGCTTGTATGATTTTTGGCAAGGCTTTCGAGTTGTTTTTGAATTTCTTGCTCTGTATGAGTATCAAGGGACGAGGTTGCTTCATCAAACACAAATATCTGAGGATTTTTAAGAAGTGCTCGCGCGATGGAGACACGTTGCTTTTCTCCCCCTGATAATTTAAGGCCCCTCTCCCCCACAAAGGAATTATATTTATCCGGAAGGCTTTCAATAAAATCATGAATTTGGGCACGTTTAGCCACTTCAATAATTTCCTTCATCGATGCATCGGGCCGCCCATATCCGATGTTATAGGCAATGGTATCGTTAAACAAAACCGTATCCTGTGGCACAATACCAATGACTTTACGCAAGCTTTTTTGGGTGAGGGACCGAATATCTTGACCATCAATTTGAATAGATCCACCGGATACATCATAAAAACGATAAAGTAGCTTGGCAATGGTGGATTTTCCAGAACCGCTAAGCCCCACAATGGCAAGGGTTTGTTTAGGGGGAAGATGGAAGGAAATCCCCTTTAAAATAGGGCGAACACTTTGGTAATGGAATTTCACATTGGTAAACGTAACTTCACCATTTTTAAGTGCAATATCCTTGGCATACGGTGCATCTTGGACATCCATTTCCACATCTAACAAATTAAACATTTGCTCCATATGCGTAAGAGCGAGACGGACTTGTCGGTACGCAAAGCCCACCATAAATAACGGATTAAAAATCTGGAGCAAATACGCATTAATGGCAACAAAGTCGCCTACGGTAAAATGCTGCGTCTCCATACGGTTCATGACAATAAGTAAAATACTAAACAAACCTGCGCTAGTGACAACATTTTGTGCAGTATTAAGCACGGAAAGAGAGAGCTTGCTTTGAACGGCTGCCTTTTCATAGGACGCAAGAGCCTTATCATAGCGCCGTGCTTCATGGTCCTCATTATTAAAATATTTCACGGTTTCATAATTAATAAGACTATCAATAGCCTTGGTATTCGCCTCCGCGTCCATGGCATTCATGGTTTTGATGTAATTAATACGCCACTCTGTAATACGCAAGGTTGAAAAAACATACATAATAAGCATCAATGCACAGATAAAGGCAATGACGCCTCCATAAAGCATAGAAAATATACCAATGACAAAGAGAACCTCGATGAGGGTGGGAAGAAGGGAGAAGGTTGAGAACTGCATAAATTCTTCAATGGCCTTCACACCCTTTTGCACAATGTGATTAAGCGCGCCCATTTTGCGTTCGATATGAAAACCGAGGCTAAGATTATGAAGATGACGAAAAACATTAACGCCGGCTTCCCGCATGGCGCGCTCGGATACCTTAGCAAAGATCGCATCGCGAAACTCGTTCATAAGGCCTGAAATAAGGCGTGTTGCTGTATAGGCACAGATTAACCCCATGGGCGCTATAATGAAAACATTGCCGCCCTTGAGGCTATTGACGAGCTCTTTGAAGATCAGAGGTGTTAAAATCACAACGACTTTTCCAACAAGAAGTGTAATGAGCGCAAAAATAAGCCTTAATCGTGCCGACCATAGCCCTTTCGGCCAGAGATAAGGCCAAAGTTGAAAAAACCCCTTGAGGTTTAATGTAAATCCACCTGATTGTAGGGGGTCATGGTTCATAGCATGTCTTTCATCTAATGACTAAAACGAGTTTAATACATAACTGTAAACAAAGTCCTAAGATTTCAAATTTTCTTGGTGATTTATAATGGTTGATGTGGGGTGATGAGGTTTAATTGGTCCTTGACCTTTCTTTCTTGGAGCTGAACAATAAGGAGTGATGATATTGTTTATTATTCAAGAAAATGAAGATGTTCTTGTCCATGACTGTTCGTATTTTAAGTGCTTTAATGCCCCCATTAATCCTTGGTATTATTATTAGTACTATGGGGTATTGCTGTGATCCTTATGACTTAGGAGATCTCGGAGAAAAACGGGCAAGCCAACAGGCTTCACAGTTTTTTAATTTAAAAAAAACTGCAACAAATAATGACCTTCTTATTTTTGCAAAACAACACCCCCAACAAACATCAGAATATCTTTCTTATGAGTATTTTATTACCCATGAGAAGCTAGAAATTTTGACAGTACTATCAAACATTACTCTTTTTAGCGTCAATATGAATTTTGATGATATCAGTCCCACGGATCCTAAGAGGGAAGATTATACAGATTTAAAATACTTGCCACTAAAAAGACGCGATAATCAGCAAACAAAATAAATTTATATCAATTGTTAATAATTTATTAATATATCTATAGTTTAATAATAGTGTTGCTTTAATTAAAAACAGGAGAACACTATGCAATTATGTTCAGTTTTTCTTTCAATGATTACACTATATATTTCCTTGGGAACAAGTTTAGATGCCATGGATCATGATGATCTTGATTCGACAAAAAACTCGTCTGGAACAAATGAGCGAAGTTTACTCGTTGCGCATCATCATGACTCTCCTGCTATTGCACGATCTAATTCCCACTTTTTACGGCTGGAGAAAAGCCTTATTGATGATGTAGATGACCTACAATTTTGGGGTATTGGGCTCTTTAAAAGTCATGATATTTTTGGTAACGGTATTTGCCGGTTAACTGCCTCTAAATGGTCTCATATTGGTGTTATTTTAAAGAGCAAAGCTCATCAAACGAAGTATATTTTTGAGTCTACAGGTAATCCCTCGGATATTCTTAAAGGCATTAAACCCCAGGTTCAAATCCATCCATGGGATGAACAGGTAAGCGCCTACAATGGTAACGTAGCCACGCGTAAGTTTCGCTTTCAGCAGAATAAACCAGATTCTACCAACGTAAAAGACTATGTTTTAAAAAATCTCGGAAAACCCTATGAAAAGGACATATGGCGCCTTCTAAAATCGCTTCAAGAAGATAATCTTGTAGAGGATAATACATCCATGTTCTGTAGTGAGCTTGTAGGAGAAATGACTCTTGCACTTAAAATGCGTAGTGATGCCAACGTATCTGAAAATTTTGTACCTCGCCATTTTGGGGATCCTATTTCACAGCCCCATTTTGCAGGACTTTATGGGGGGATGTTCGATCCTATCAAGGTCGTAAAATTAACAGAAGAGCATCTTTACGATAATTGTTGCGTCCTTTTTTAAGAATAGATTTTTCTTACAGTAGAGTATCCCCCCCTTTTGTGTCGTGAGGGGGGTGATTGAGCATGTAAGGCAGATCAATGATAATTCTTTTGAAACTCTAAAATATCACCCGGTTGACATCCTAAATGGTCGCAAATATTCTCCAGCGTTGAAAAGCGAATGGCTTTCGCCTTTCCCGTTTTTAAGATAGATAAATTCTGTGCAGTAATGCCTACGGCTTCGGCTAAATCTTGAAGCTTCATCTTTCGTTTGGCTAACATGACGTCAAGATTCACGATAATTCCCATGGTCGCCCCCTCACTATATGATGAATTTTTGGTCATCGTGGAGCTTGCTTGCTTCTAGCATGACCCAGGATATCACCATTACGAGGATACCACAAAAGAGCATCTCCATATTGGGTGTGCCAAACTGGATATTGAGGCAGCGATGTCCAGGCGCATTGTTAAGTGTCACAGCAAGAATAATGAGTGTATTACTCAACATTTTTATGAGGAGTGCATCCAAGAAAAATAATGCTCCTAAAATGCGATAATGCCGTGCATTGGTTGTGCTAAAAATCTCCCCTTTTTGATAATTTCGAAAGAGAGCTTTCAACACAAAAAGGCCAAAAATTAAAGGCAAGAGAGCCATAATATCTGAGCTAAAACCAATAAACTTAGTAAGAGCTGACCAAGGTACAGTACTTACGTTGACAAAGCCTTCGGGAGTTTGGATAACTTGTTCAAAGAGTCCAAAAAAATTAAGAAAGGGGCTAACGTCTGTTATTTTTGTCTCGATAAAAAACCAACGCGTCACTGTAAGGAGAGGAAGACCAACGATTAAGATATTGAAGAGAGTTAAAAGAAGGCGACTTACTTTTTGAATAGGAGTCATGACACTTAATGCCTAAAGGGTTTTTCTGAATCTAGAATATCAGAGTAGAATCGTTAGTCGATTATTTTTTATTGTTTTTCATTAAAAATGAAATGATTTTTGTGTGCGAGTGAATTTTCCTAACCTTTTATCAATTATTCCAATGGTATTCTATTCTTAGGTGGTCAGTGACTTTGTATAAGTGGGGTCCATGGCATTAGAACCCTCCCTAGAAGATGCAGATGTACGCCATCCCTCCGATGCCGCACGTCGAGGTTGAATGACGGTATTTCATGGTATGGTGGAGCCTCAAAAACCATAAGGGAGGACCGTTAGGGGTGGGCCAATAATCATTAGGAACCAGAGTGTCAAGGGGCAAAGGGCCATTAAGGTGGGCCCCGCAGGGGCACGAGGTGTGTACAGAAGATAGGGCCAGAGAATCTGAAAAAACGGAACAGCTTTCCACAACTTTTCACAAATCATCTCTATTTTCATTTTTTCTCATGCTCAATGAGCCACTTTTTTCGTGGAACGCCGCCACCGTAGCCACCAAGTTGCCCGCTGCTTGTAATAATACGGTGGCAGGGGATAACGATGGCGATTTGGTTAGCGCCGTTGGCATTGGCAACAGCGCGACAAGACGATGGTTTGCCCATGGCCTTGGCCTGATCTAAATAGCTTCGCGTCTCCCCATAGGGAATACGCAAAAGCTCCTCCCATACACTTTTTTGAAAGGAGCTTCCCAGGAGAAAAAGGGGTGTTTTAAACGTGCGGAGAGCGCCCTTGAAATAGGTTGCAAGCTCTTCTTTGATAGAGATAAGGGGGGGGGATGTCTCGCCTGGAATAATGGCGGCTTTCAATCGTGTGCGAAGGCGTTCAATCTCTCTCTCAAGGCCGCGTCGCCCCACAAATTCGAGGAGATATAGTGCCGTCTCATCTGCAATAGCCAGCATGGGGCCAAGAGGGGAATCAAGCCACGCAGCCTTTAAAAGAATACGATGCTGACCACTCTTGGTAGGTGCCGCTCCCATTATTTTGGAGAAGGCGTCACGAAAGCCGCTGCTGGAATCGTATCCTGTATCAAGTTGCGCATTAATCACCGATTCACCATTGCGTATGGGTTGAAGGGCAATCCCCATACGTCGCGCTCGGGCATAAGC
>JAIESS010000099.1 GCA_019745755.1 Alphaproteobacteria bacterium | reverse complement strand
AACAGAATCAGATATATCTGCAATATCCTTTAAGAAAATAGGCGATCCTTTTTTCCAAGACACGATCATGGTTTTAAAGTCATTCGCAACTTTGGGTTGATTCACAACCTCAATATTAAAAAGTTGTTGTTGACCACTAATAACACCGACAGGAACAACGGAAGCCATAGCTCCCACGCTATCAGCAACATCATTTAAGGACAAATCCCGTGCTGCTAGCAATTCAGGATTCACCCGTATCCGTACGGCAGATTTCTGTTCGCCATAAATAGCTACTTGAGATACCCCCGGTAATGTGGAGATGCGTTGAGCCATGAGAGTATCCGCATATTCATTAACGACATTCAGTGGCAGACTTGTGGACGCCACACTTAAAAAAATCACCGGCTGATCCGCAGGGTTGACTTTTTTAAAAATGGGCGGCGTTGGCATTTGGGCAGGAAGATTGGACTGCGCTGCTGTAATGGCGGACTGTACATCCAAAGCAGCGCCATCAAGATCACGGTTCAAATCAAATTGCAGGGTAATTTGCGTCGTTCCAAGATAACTTGTGGACGTCATAGAACTCACCCCTGCGATGGTTGAGAGCCCTCGCTCCAAAGGTGTTGCCACCGTGGATGCCATGGTTTCAGCGCTTGCTCCAGGAAGGTTTGCTGTGACCTGAAGGGTTGGAAAATCCACATTGGGCAAAGCACTGACGGGCAGCTGAGAGTATCCAAAATACCCGGCAATTGAAAGCGCCGCCATTAACAAAAGCGTGAATACGGGACGCCTAATACAAAATTCGGAAAGATTCATTAGGAGGAACCTTTCAATGGCTCAGGCGGCGATTCACTCGATTGAGTGTTTTTGACTGTGACGCGATCACCTTCCTTAACACGTAATAAACCATCCGTAATGATTTGATCTCCGACGCGAATATCGCCCTTAACAGCTGATTCTTTAGTATCGCTAAGCATTAACGTCACGGGGATTTTAACGACTTTGTCATTACGCACAGCGTAGACAAATGTCTGCTTATTTTGTCCGTGTTGAAGAGCAACATCTGGAACCACCATGGCCTTTGGGACTGTATTTAAAAGTAAGGCCACATTGACAAACATGCCGGGCCACATTTTCGACTCCTTATTATCTAATACAAGATGTACATCAAGGGTGCGGGTTTGCTCTGAAAGTGTGTTGTCCTTATAGGTCACCACACTTGATGCAAGGAGGTTTCCTTGTTGATCCATAATATCAGCGGTGAGATTGCCTTGTTGTTGACCGCGGCGGATATCCTCAAAATATTCCTGAGGAATGGCCACTTGAATACGAATGGGATCAAGTTTATTAATCACCACAAGGGGTTGCGCATCATTGGCTTTCACCACATTACCCACCGTCAGTGTAATAGTCCCTGTATAACCGCTAATGGGCGCTTTAATTTTTGTATAGCTCAATTGCGCTTCGAGATTGTTGATCTGAGCCTTTGTGGCTTCTACATTGGCTTCTGCGGCTTTAAACGCCTGGGTCGATGTATCAAACTGCTCCTTTGAGGAGACGCCTTTTGTGACAAGCTTTTCATCTCGTTCAAAATGTGCTTTTGCACGTACAACCTCCGCTTCATCGCGTAAAAGATTTGCCTTTGCTTGTTGAAGCTGTGCCTTTAAAACGCGATCATCCAATTCAAAAAGCGTGTCGCCTTCTTTGACAAAATCACCATTTTTAAAAGGAATTGCCGTAATTTGTGAATCGACACGTGCCTTAATAATAACATTTTCACTAGGGAAAACCGTTCCCACAAGCTGTATACGCTGATCCATATCCCGCTCAACCACCAATGCTGTTGTGACAAGCTTAGGAAGAACTTCTTGGGATTTTTTATGACCCCAAAAAGGTTTTGCAATCATAAAAAGAAGGATAAGAATAATCAGACAAAGAACCATTACTAACTTTCGTCCCATTAATCTTATCCTACTCAAACATCATTATTTTTCTCCTATCAGGATAGAAAATAGATATTAATAAATGTTTAAGAAACCATGTTGGTCATAACCTTATCTTATATCTCCAGATTATCCCTACTCTACCGTCACAGACTTAGCTAGGTTGCGGGGTTGATCCACATCAGTGCCTTTATGCACACCTGTGTAATAGGCTAAAAGTTGTAGTGGTAGGACATAGAGAAAAGGTTGCAGCGCTTGATTAATTTGCGGAAGAATAATCAAATTTTGACCCGGGTGAAACACATTCGGCAACATGGTCGTAAGGTGTGCGGCTCCGGGTGCATCTGTAAATACAATAAGCTTACCTTTGCGTGCGTGGATCTCTTGGATATTGCTTGCGGATTTTTCAAACCACTGATCGTAAGGTGCTATGACGAGAACGGGCACATTCTCATCGATTAAGGCAATAGGGCCATGCTTAAGCTCTCCTGATGGATAAGCATCCGAAGGGATATAAGTGATTTCTTTGAGCTTGAGAGCGCCCTCCAAGGCAATAGGATAGATAGATCCACGCCCTAAAAAGATCACATGACCAGCATTCATAATTTTCTGTGATAGCGATTGAATGGTGTCGTTCTGAAGAACCTGGTGGGTCATAGCCGGAAGAGTGCGAAGACCTTGAATGAGATGTTTTTCATCCTCTGCACTTAAATGACCCCGTTGGCGTGCGGCCTCCAATGCAAGTGTCAACAGACAGAGTAACTGACACGTAAAGGCTTTTGTTGATGCCACACCAATTTCAGGGCCGGCGTGAGTAAAGACAACGTGATCCGCCATGCGCGCCATGGAGCTTTCCGGTACATTCACAACGCCTACGGTTGTCGAATGATGACGCGCAAGCTCCATGGCTGCTAGCGTATCCGATGTTTCTCCGGATTGAGAAATGAAAAAGCAATAATGATTTGATGTGAAAACTGGCGAGCGATAGCGAAACTCAGAAGCAATATCCACATCTACTTGAATACGGGCAAAGGCCTCGAACCAATATTTTGCCACCATGGCGGCATAGTAGGATGTACCACATGCAATAATGGAGATACGATGGACCTCATTAAAAGGGATATTTACATTAGGCATATGCAGATGATCCGCATCGTGGGCGAGGACATGCTGTAAACCATGACCAAGAACTGTGGGCTGCTCAAAGATTTCCTTGAGCATATAGTGACGGTATTGTCCCTTGCCGATGGTTTCAATGTTTACCGGATTTTTAACAAAAGGACGGGTCACAATCTTATCTTGACGATCATAGATATTAATAGTGTCTAAGGTAAGTTCTGCTACATCCCCGTCCTCAAGGTAACAGAGTTGATGGGCTAAGGGGGCAAGGGTGATGGCATCGGATCCAAGGGACATTCCCTCTTCTTCAGACATCCCCACCACAAGGGGGCTTCCCTGGCGCACAGCATAGAGTGTATGAGGAGAATCCTTAAAAAGAATAGCAAGGGCATAGGCACCTTTTAGTTTTTTCATGGCATTTTGAACAGCATGAAGAGGAGAAAGACCTTCTAGTAGGGCGTCTTCAATAAGGTAAACAATAACTTCCGTGTCTGTTTGGCTGAGGAAGGTGTGACGGGTCTGAAGGTCAGACTTAAGGTCACTGTAATTTTCAATAATACCATTATGAACCAAGGCAATACGGTGATTGGCGTGGGGATGAGCGTTTACTTCGATGGCGGGGCCGTGGGTGGCCCAACGTGTATGACCAATACCGATGCTGCCATTTAATGAGTTTTCCTTGCAGATACCCTCAAGAGCGGCAAGTTTACCCTCAGCACGGCGACGGCCAAGGACATCCTTATTCACCGTTGCAATGCCGGCGGAATCATAACCGCGGTACTCAAGGCGCTTTAGTCCGCCAAGTAAGCGGTCAACAACATCATCTTTGCTAATAAGGCCAACAATTCCGCACATTTTATCTGTCTCATTTTTATAGGTATGAGATTTTTATGCCATATTTGAGGTGGTTTAGGGATTACATTTTGTGACGAAAGAATTGAATGCATCTGAACTATTTTGGATAGGGGGTTGTTCAGTGGGGTTCTTTCAAATTTTTCTTATCTTGATCATATTAAACACACCCTCTTGCTCACTAGGGGTTACATAATCCATAATGAGTCATAACTTTTAATTTATTTATTTTTATGCGATGTACATCTTTTTGCACAGCCGACTCTTACAACGTTGATGATTTTGCTAAGTCTCTTCGTAGTCATGGCTATGAACCAAAATTTCATGATGATGTTATCCATATTCAAAAAGATCAAGGGGATCGTATGGGGGATGTCTTTTTCTTTCCTTACGGTTGCATTATTACATGGGGGTTTGATCTTGGTGGGGAAGGGCAGATTCTTGACCTTGTAAAGGGTTTTGAGATTCATCCTTTAATCTCTGCTGTGGAGGACTATTCTACGTTTCTTGTTGGGGACAAAACCCAGATCATTGAGGAAGAAGATGAAATCGTCTTAGAGGAGGATGATGTCCTTATCAAGTTATCTATTTCCCATGGTTTATCCCAATCCGTGAAGCTTGCAACATTTGAGGAGTCTATTGGTCGCACTATTCAAAAAACCCGCCATATTCCTCAAGAACTTGCAGAAAAAGGGAAGATTTTCATGTCCCGCAAAAAACTGGCACAACAGTTGGGCGGGCTCTTTGCAGAGCGTAACTCCATTAACCTTCATACGGATATTCTTGATACACCGGAGTTTTTTTGGCGACGTCCTAAATTTGAGCCTTATTACATGATGGCGGCAGAGTATATGGACATTCAAACGCGTCTCGATATTCTCAATAAACGCCTGGATGTGATTCATGAGCTTTATGAGGTTATGTCCAATGAACTTAATCATCTCCATTCGTCACGTCTCGAGCTTATTATTATTTATCTCATCGTCATCGAGGTTGTTCTTGTCATTTTGAAAGATTTTTTGAAATGGATGTAAGTTATGATTCACTGATAGTCATGAGTGCTTTCATAACGTGATCGAGGGCATTTTTATCCCGTGAGCGTACAAGAATCGATGTTCCAATTTGGTTGTTTTTGAAAAAGGGATAACTTCCTATGTCCGTGACAGGATTGTCTTCTTGAAGGGAGCGTAATGTATCTGCAATCATGCTTTCAGCAATATAAAAAGTCATGGTCTCTGTAAAAATAGGATCACCGGGGGTAAGCTTGGAACCTAAAAGAGCAAACATTCCCTGCATAATACTTGGCACGCCGGCCATGACATAGACGTTTTCCACATAAAATCCAGGGGCACTGCTCGCGGGGTTGGGAAGCAAATGGGCGCCCCGTGGCATCATGGCCATGCGCCTGCGTGCTTGTGTATACTGATCCCCATAGTGATTCAAAAGAATGGCAGATGCCTCAGCATGTTCTTCGAATGGTAGACCAAAAGCTTTGGCCATAGCTTCTGCTGTAATATCATCATGGGTTGGGCCAATGCCTCCCGTTGTGAAAACATAGGTGTGTGCCTTTCGAAGGGCATTCACTGCATGAATAATAGCATCGAATGTATCCTTTACGATGCGTACTTCTTGAGCCTCAATCCCAAGATCAAAAAGAGCCTTTGTGAGGAATGCAATATTCTTATCTACCGTCCGTCCGCACAAAATTTCATTCCCAATGATCAGGAGTGCCGCTGTGGGTTGTTCTTGCGTCATGACTTAAAATCCCCTACATAAAAGTAGCCCCATTCTAAAAGAGTCTACGCCGCGATGCAATTTAATCCACCTCTCATACCAGGGATTCTTATCAAGCGCTATAAACGTTTCATGGTGGATGTGCGCCTTGAGGGGGGTGAAATCATTACGGCCCATTGCCCCAATACAGGGGCTATGCTGGGCCTTATTGAAGAAGGGCGACGTGTGGGCTTGTCTAAAAGCAATGATCCTAAGCGTAAATATGCCCATACTTTGGAAATGATTGAGGAAGAGGGACATTTTGTCGGCGTCAATACGCAAAACCCTAATAAACTTGTCCATGAAGGGCTATTGAACGGCTTTTTCCCCATGCTGCGGGGGTATGACGCTGTTCATAAAGAAGTAAAAATCAATAAGGAATCACGCCTTGATTTTGCTCTTACGGCAGTGGATCAGCCCACCTGTTATGTGGAGGTGAAAAATGTGCACTATAAAAAAGGAACCACCGCTTATTTCCCCGATTCAGTCACGGAGCGTGGTCAAAAACACCTGAGGGATCTGATGGTGCTACGGGGGGAAGGGGCGCGCTGTGTCATGCTGTATATTATTCAACGGGACGATGTGGAAAATTTTGCTCTCGCAGATTTTATTGATCCCACATATACTAAACTTGCAAGGGAAGCCCAGGAGCATGGGGTAGAGATTTATGCCTTTATGGCAAGACTCGCTCTCAATGCCATTACCCTTGCAAGAGAAATCCCTTATGCGCGGGAGTAATTAAGAGATGACATTTCACCTCTTAAAAAAGGATGAGTTACAAAAAAACCCATTAATTCCACCCCACACTGCAATCAGGAGAGGGTTGAAAATACCATCGATCTCCACCAACATTGCCTCGTTTCTTCAGAAATTTTGGTATAGAGGTAGGCTGGCGTATCCATCATAAAAGGTTTTGTCATATTGTAGGCGCAATTGAAAAACCCATTAATTGCATTATTTTTAGACATCTCTGGAATTAAAGGAATATCAGGGCACACAAACTCACACCTCCTCATTTGATTTATTAAAAACGTTGAAAGTTCCTTGCCCATATAAACGATATTATCAGCAATAGCGGTTACTGCCTCAACATAAGGTCCGCAGTATCCTTGACCCCATTGAGGAGGCTGAAAGTAACAATGAGGAGCGGATGATTTCGTAACTTCAAAATCCATAGGTATGCAAGGCGGGCAACGATTAATGGAGAGAGGGTGGGTTTGAAAAGGAACGGCTTCAGCAGTAGGTATAAAATAAGCTGCTGTCAGGACAACGACGCCCGTTGCGTAGAGTACTTTATGGTTAGAAATATGATCTAAAGTTCTCTCGATATAGCCTTTTCCTATTACTTGTCCACAGAATAAAAAGGGTAAAAGGAATAAGATGCGAAATATTTTTGAGGCAGACTGAGCCCCTTTCATTGTAAAAGAATAAAAATGTTTCATAAGACGTATCCTTATTAAGAAGAGATGTTTTTTGGAATAAAGCGTTTATTAACACCTATTCATGGACATATATAGCATAATTTATTATTAAATATTATAAAAATAATTTTTTTTATTGATGCGCTCACATCGTTTTTTTCGTGAAAAACTGGTTTAAAAGTGAGAATTTTTTATTTTACTTCTCGTTATTGATCCTCTTTTAGCAACTGGCTTAATGGGTTTATTTCTAATCTTTTTTCGTTGTTCACCCCCCTCCTACAATAGTTTGCTCTCCATACTTTAGAAATTATCCTTAAAAAATACGCACAAAAAAACACACACATAGGGGTGCCCTTACTTGCCCCCCAGCCCACCTGTTATATTGAGGTTAAAAATGTGCACTATAAAAAAGGAACCACCGCTTATTTCCCCGATTCAGTCACGGAGCGTGGTCAAAAACACCTGAGGGATCTGATGGTGCTACGGGAGACAGGCGCGCGCTGTGTCATGCTGTATATTATTCAACGGGACGATGTGGCATCTTTTTCCCTTGCAGGGTTCATCGATCCCGCCTATGCCGTTATCGCTAAGGAGGCAAAGGAGAGTGGTGTGGAGATCTATGCGTTTACAGTCAAGCCGTCCCTGAATGATCTGATATTGACGAGAGAGATTAGGTATCTAAGTGGGGTGTGAGGATAAAGTACTTAAGGCCTATTTCTTCTTCTCGCAGATACATATGGGGCACTTTTTTTCTTCGCTCTTCTTCTCCTCGTAATTATTATGAATTACCGCCGTAATGATTTCTTCAGCATAGCGCCGATCAAATTTTATATACAGCAACATGAGGATGATGGAGATGACAAAAAAACTTAGAAAACATGCAGGACCATTAAAAATTGAGGGGATTACTTCCGGAATTCCAAACAGTGAAACCAGTTGGTTTGAATTAAAAAATAAGAAGTATGCTTGATCTACAATTACATACTCATGACCATCTATATACCCATAATATTGACCCACTTCCCACCACCCCATGAGAAGAAACGCCATGGAAAAGGTGCGCATAGCCCCCGTCAACACCATGTAATTATTGATATATTTTGCTTCCTCCTCATAACGAATAAACGATGAGACGAGAAGAAATAGAGAGTTATTTTTCTTTTCCTCTTTTTCAGGAGGTATGAGCAATTCTCGTTTCTCTAAAAAATGAACAAGTTTTCCTCGAGGATCTGGGGGGAATGATTCTTTATCCCCATCAAAACGATCGGACATGTAGATGTATGGGCCAATGAGAGGTTTAAATGCCCATAGAATTAGCCCATGAAAGAAGGAGAAACCTAATCTTAACAACCATAAGAAGGCAACTGCTATTGTAGAGAGCGCAATCCTTACAAAAATTAAAAATTTATCTTTACATTTTAGATTTTGATCATCCCACGCTTCGTTGATTTTTTTACAGGGCTCTAATTTTTCGATTGTCGTTCTTGTCCATCGGATTTTCTCCTGCTCCCCCTTCGTCATCATCAAATAACATCCCGGGGCGCCGTAAAACGCCCGAACGATGTCTTCGATAAAAAACGTGCCAAGATAGGATAGAACCTGCCCCATGACATAACAAAATGTGAAGTAAAGAATAGCAATCAGTGCATCATCCGCCCATGTATCTGGAGTATTAAGGATCTTTCCCTTCACATCATCAAATATCCCCACATCATAGAGGATATAGGTCACGATCAATACACCGGGCAAGACATACCCGAAAACATCATAAACGGTAACCGGTGTACGTTCGATGCGCATGGACTGTGGAAAATAAAAATTCCTTATCGGAACAAGTAGTTTTTATTTTTCATAAATCAAGGAGTAATTTTAAGGGAATTTTTTTAGAAATTGTATGGGGTTTCTAGACACTGAAGTCACGAGATAAGAAATAGGCTATACCTCGATGAGGATCACACATTACTGAAGAAAAAACGATGCCATCAGCCCACCGTCACCATGATATTTCCGATCACATATGGAACCTTCTAGGCCCCCATTTGCCTGCAAGAGAAGGTTCTTGGGGTGGTGTTTCGAGGGACAATCGCCGGTTCATCAATGCCGTATTTTGGATTCTTCGAACGGGTGTGCCATGGCGTGACTTGCCGCCTGATTACGGCGGATGGAGCAACACGCACCGACATTTATTCGCTGGAGAGACAAGGGAGTTTGGGAAAAACTGCTCGAAACCCTCATTATCGACCCCGATTTTGAGTGGCTCATGATCGATGCCACGCACACAAAAGTGCACCCTCACGCGGCAGGAGCAAAAGGCGGGAACCAAGAAATGAGCCGTTTAAAAGGGGGCTCAACACCAAGATACACCTGGCCGTGGATGCGTTTGGTATGTCGGTCCGAGCCTTTATTACAGACGGTACCACAGCTGATTGCACGCAAGCTTCAAAACTTATCGATGGCCTAGATTCCTCATATTTGCTTGCTGACAAGGCGTATGATAGGCAAGATATTATCGATCTTGCCGCTGTTTTGGGGATGAATCTCGTTATTCCACCTCGAAAAAATCGCAAAATCCAACGAAATTATGACAAAGACCTCTATAAATTGCGCCATTTGGTCAAAAACGCCTTCCTTCACCTCAAGTAATGGCTCGGAATTGCTACATGTTATGTTAAAAATACAGCATCATTCTTCGCTGCCGTTCATATCAGGTGCCTTGCTTTATGGACTAAAATCTCGTGACGACAGTGTCTAACGTTTCATGAGGATGACACCCCTTGTTTTCTTGCAAAAATTCACTCTTTCCTTGGAGGAAGGAATGTAGCGTATCCTCAGTCTGAATAAACGTAACGGTGTTATGCATTGGGTTTCGTA
>JAIESS010000138.1 GCA_019745755.1 Alphaproteobacteria bacterium | reverse complement strand
GAAGATTTAAAAGGCCTTAACGATAGATAAGAACCTGGAATTATAGCCAAGATAAAAACAAAAGACAGTGGATCTCCATAAGCTAGGGAAGCAAGCGCAGGTCCAGGACAAAGCCCTGAAATCCCCCACCCAATACCAAAAAGAATAGATCCACCAATAAACCTTTTGTCTATGATTGTGGTATCTGGCGTATAAATCTTAGGGGCTGACACCTAACTTTTTAAATGTTATGTCAGCCCCGGGGTTAATTTGATACAACGCCCCGAGCACGTTATATTTTGGAAAACTCCTGGTTCGATGCATGGGATGGCCCCCCAGACAATATCGTAGGGAAGACCCTCACGTGATTTTTCCACTATTGGAGGAAGTAAGTTCTTTAAGTTTTCTGCACATTGACATATGATTAGTTATATGTAGTAAGTAGTCTTTTATCAACACCCCCTATTTTTATGAGATAGGGAGTTCTTCTTTTAAAGAATTGCTGGATAACGTATCAAAAGCATCTTTTTTTCTAGCTTTGTCTACGTTTTGGTCTTCCTCCTTACGGCTTTTTATTTGCTCTTTGCGCTTATGGAGATTTTCCCGTAGCGCCTTACTCATAGCAGCAAAGCGTTTATTATTTTTAGTCATAGACGGACCCTGTTTGTTTCGTTTTTTATTGCTTTGCCAACTATAGCTATGTCATAGTGTCCACGTCAATTTTGCCGTTGTAGCACAGTGGTAGTGCACACCCTTGGTAAGGGTGAGGTCGAGGGTTCGATTCCCTCCAACGGCACCATTTTCTATGAGATTCTCTATGAATAATATGATCTCGCATTCTGTGTGTTAGGGAGTCACCTATCCACATCACCTCTTGCTTTTCACCACGGCCCCGGACAGAGGGTCCTCCTGATCCTCGATTCTGGCAAGTTGGTCCCATCCCCACGCTCCTCCACGACACTATCTAACCATTTCCAAGAAGAACCTCTTGGAAAGACACATAATGATTGCTGATCGATTCACAAGCCTATAACCATCTCCATATATTTATACCAAACAAATCCCTGGCACAGATCTTGCATATACCCTTTTTAGATAACGCATTTTATGAACATTACCGATGGCAATTAGTTCGGTTACTCCCTCTGGAACAATTGAAAACGCTGGTGTTGTGCTTCTTTCTGCCAAAGAATTATTGATACAGCAAATCAATATCGAAGCACAAAACCTTAGTAATGCTGATACGGTTGGTTTTAAGGGACTCATTCAAGGTGGTCTTGAGTCCGTTTATAGTGACCCCCGATTGGGTGGAAAATCCCCAAGTATCTCTTATGTCCAGGGAGATATTGTTAAACGTGACTTATCCCAAGGGGCCCTCAAGCAAACGGGTAATGTCTATGATTTTGCACTTAATGGCAGCGGTTATTTCATGGTGCAATCGGGCGATGCCAAGCTTTATACACGTGATGGTCGGTTTCGCCTTGATAAAAATGGTACCCTCACAGCCTTTGATGGCTCCATCGTTCAAGGGGAAGACGGCGATATTAACCTTGGGAAGTTTGTTCAATTTTCTGTAAGTCGCGATGGCACTATTGTTGGGTTTGATGCGGCAGGTGCTCAAACCGTTGCGGGAAAACTAAAAATAGCCGTTTTTAAGGATGAGCAAAATGACCTTGAATATATTGGCATGGGACGTTTTTTAGCCCACGGTGAAGAAATACCCATGGATGCCAACACGCAAGTTATGAACGGTTTTTTGGAACAGGCCAATGTGAATCCTATTTCAGGGTCCATCAAACTCATGCGCATTATGCAAATGTATGAAGAGGCCCAGCGCGTCACAGAAATGCAAGATGCCACATTAAGCAAAACCATTAATTTACGCATTACGAGTTAGAGGAATTTTATGTCTTATATCAGTGTTGATCGTGCCCTTCATATTGCTAAAACCGGTCTTGGTTATTTTACATCAGCCCTTGCGGCAGCCTCTCAAAATCTTGCTGCAACAGGTGTTACAGGCTACAAAAAATCTTATACTGTGGGGGTTGATTTACCCTACACCCGCCAAGATCCAGCTGGGGCAGCATCGTCGTCTAATGGAACAAAAAACCCCACAGGTATTGAAATTGGCCTTGGTGTTCGTGTTGCTGCGGTGGAGCGTAATTTTGCCCAAGGGGATTTGGCAAAAACAGATAATCCCTTGGATCTTGCTGTAAGTGGTGATGGTTTTTTTGAAATTCTTCTTCCCGATGGAACAACGGCCTATACGCGGGCGGGTGTCTTTACTATAAGTGCCACCGGTATGATCGTTACCCAACCAAGCGGCTATACGGTATCTCCTGGCATTACCTTTCCAGCAAATACAACAGGTGTTAAAATTACTGAGGATGGCCTTGTTTTTGCACAAATAGGAACTCAAACAACACTTACACAGGTGGGGCAACTCACCCTTGCAACATTTATGAATCCGTCGGGCCTCGCTGCCATGGGGGATACCATGTTCCAAGAAACAGAAGCATCGGGTTCGGCTGATTCAGGCACCCCCGGCACAAGCCGTCGGGGAAAACTAAAGCAAGGCTACAGAGAATCCTCCAACAGTAATACGCTTGAGGATGTCATTGAGCTCATGCGTATTGAAAAGCATTATAACTTCCTCACAAAAGTCCTTGTCACCGCCAGTTCAATCTGGGAACAAGATGCACGTATAGGAGCATAAATCATGATCATTAAATGCTTTTTGATGTTTATTTTATCCCTTCTTTTCACAGAAAGTGATGCGGATGCATCGTTCAATGCAACGTCTTTTGAAGAAAACATAAAGCGCTACGCCGAAAAAGATTATCCGGGGCAGGATCTATCCATTATCTTTGATTATCCTGATACTCTTAAAAAAGTACCTAATCATCCAACGATTACTACGTACAAAAATCTCGGCCAAGGCCGCATTCAAATCAGAGTCAAGGATGTGAGTGATCCCATCAGTGCAAAAATTGATTTCCTGGTGGATGTGCCGGTACTCAATAAACCTCTATCCCCCAGTCATCTTATTGAAGCAAGTGATATCGTTATGACGAAGGTAGGACTTGCATCATTAAATGGATCGTATGCTCTTCATGTAGAGGATCTCGTTGGTAAAAAATCCCGGCAAAAGGTTCTTGGTGCCATGACACCCATTCAAACGACGGATCTTATGGCGCCCCTTGTGATTAAGCGGGATGCCCTTGTGCGCATTATCTATCATGCGGGAAATCTATCTATTTCATCTCAAGGGAAAGCATTGAAGGATGGTGCTGTGGGGCAGCGCGTGACTTTTGAAGTTGGTAAAAGCGCTAAAAAAGTCATTGAAGCTGTTGTTGTGGATGCTCATACAGCTGAAATCCATGCGCAGACATTTTGAATGATGAAAGAAGATAGAATATGACGCGTTTAAAATGTATTATCCTCCTTCCTTTTCTTCTTTCAGGGTGTAATCTTGCGGAGAGGCTTTCACGCATTGGCGATCCTCCAGGACTATCTCATATCCAAGATCCGACACTTTTGCCCAGCTATCAACCTGTGAGCATGCCCATGCCCGATCCAACACAAGCACCAAGAGCTGACTCAAACTCCCTTTGGCAAACCGGATCCAAGGCCTTTTTCAAGGATCAACGGGCGAATAAAGTGGGGGATATTCTCACTGTTTCTATTGATATGGATCAGGAGCAAAAAATTGAAATGACACCGAGTATTACGCAGCAATCCAACCTCGCCGCGGGCCTTACGAATTTGTATGGTATGCGCCTTCGTACATTTGCTGTAAAACCTCCAACCACGACAGGGCAAGATGTTGGCGCTAATGGTGCGAATAATCTTTTAAAAGCTGATTCCAATCCATCCCTGAATGGTTCCGGAAGTTATACCGTAAAGGACAAGCTTAAATTTAATATGGCTGCAACAGTGATCCAAATTTTACCCAACGGGTCCATGGTCATCGAAGGGCGTCAAGAACTCGGTCTTGTCAATGAAGTACGTGAAATCTATATGACAGGTGTGATTAGGCGGGAAGATATTAGTTCCTCCAATACGATTACGACACCTAAAATCGCCCAACTGCGCATTGGTTACCGCGGCCGTGGCGATCTGACTGACAATATGAACGGCCCACTCGCTCACCAAGTTATTAATAAATTATCACCGTTTTAGAGAAGGCATAATTTTCTTAACTGTTTGATTCATCATTCTTAAATTGTGCCCCATAAGAGCTTTTTACATTTTGTGTTTTATCCTTGACAAAAGTATAAAAAACGCTCACATTTAGAGAATGCAAAGAGATTTTCTAAACCTCATCGTTATTGCTTCTATTATTATCGGCTAAGGCCGATCAATTCTTTGCACCCTCATCTTACATTTATAAAATCCACACCTAACGATAAAGGTTGAGTTATGTTTAAAACGGTTTTAACAGCCGGATTTGCCATGTTTTCCATGTTTTTTGGATCCGGCAATTTGGTCTTTCCTTTGCTCCTTGGAACACAAACATTGAGCCATGCAAACTACGCCATGTGCGGCTTTTTCATTACTGCGGTCATTGTGCCCTTCCTCGGTCTCATTTCCATGATTGCTTTTGAGGGGCATCGGGAGAAATTTTTTTCAACCCTTGGGGCGAACACGGGTTTCCTTCTTACATTTATTATGCTTGCCTTGATGGGCCCCTTTGGCGTCATGCCACGGTGTATCACCGTCGCGTATGGTGGTGTTCAATTGGTATGGCCTGCATTTTCTTTTTCGGTTTTTAGCGCTATCTTCTGTGTCCTTGCAGGTCTCCTGATCCTAAGGCCGGGGAAGGTGGTGAGCATCATCGGCCTTATTCTAACCCCTTTTAAACTAGGGGGCATCGTCATCCTCATTCTCTTTGGCCTTTATCTTGCAAGCCCAGCAGAGTTTAGTGCTATGGCCCCTATCGATAGCTTTAATCTTGGCTTTAGCACGGGCTATCAAACCATGGACCTTATGGCGGCATTTTTCTTTTCTGCTACGATCGTTTATTATTTGCGTGATCATTTAGAGGACAAATCCGACGTGAAACTACTCCTTCGTTCAAGTCTTGGAGCATCTCTCATGGGCGCCTTTTTGCTCACCGCTATCTACGTAGGATTTATTATGCTTGGGGCAAGTTATGCGCCGCACTTAACAACAGCAAGTCCGGAAGCCCTTCTTGCTTCCATCGCCGGGCTAACTCTTGGGAAGTATGCCCTTGTTGTGGTGAGCACAACCCTTGCTGTGTCATGCCTCGCAACAACGGTGATCTTAGCGAATCTTTTTGCGGAGTTTGTACGAGTTGATATTGCAAAAGAGCGGTTGCGCTTCAATCTATCAAACAATATATGCATTCTTTTGACCGTGGGAATCACATTTGTGGTGGCACAACTTGGTTTTTCAACAATTTGCAAGGTTCTTGGTACAGTGCTAGAGCTCACTTATCCCGCACTCATCGCCCTTGCTATGCATCATATTTTAACTTTTTGGTTCAAAATTAATTATAGCAAAATCGTATTTTGGAGTGTCCTTGGCCTATCCCTCATCATGACGTGGGTACGCTGAAGAGTAAATGAATAACGAGAGTATGTTCCTTGATGACAGGCACGTATTCTCATTATTTTTATGAGCGATTTTATGTAGCTTAGCCCTTACACTTTGTGCAGGGTTTATCCTTTGACACAGCAATAGGTTTCACAGGTGCGCAGCAAGGACCATTGGTTTCATCGCCGCAACTTTTTTCATCCCCTAGTTGAAAATAAACAGGATCATAAACATAATAAACAGGTGGTTCTGGATCCTTGGGATGCTCCCACTTGTATCCTTCATAGGCATTACCAGCAGCAAGTGTTGCTAACATAATAAGGGTTACGGGCTCTGGGATAAGCATTTTCTTTATTCCTTAAGGGACGTGATTCTAACGCCAATGTATCACAGGATATATTAAAATTTCGTTAAAAATTAAAATCTTCTTGATATTCTTTTATCTTAATCCACCCCCACTGAGGGGTAGTGTGATCATTTTTGTTAACTTTTCCTTAAATATTGAAAAGCTAAGATAAACTATAAGATGTACCGAGATAGTGTTGATATGAACTGCATATCCTACAAAAGGACTTGATTGATGTCCCTCACCTACGATGATTTTCTTAAGGCGCAGCGCGATTTAGTAAGCATCACAAGTGTTACTCCCCTTATGCATTCTCCGTCCCTATCTACGATGATCGAGGGGAATGTCTTTCTTAAACTTGAAAATACACAAATTACCCATTCTTTTAAAGCACGTGGGGCGTATATCAAACTACGCTCTCTGAGCGACGAGGACAAAAAAAGAGGTGTTGTAGCGGTATCAGCAGGCAATCATGCGAAGGCTGTAGCCTATCACTGTAAATCCATGGGGATTAGCGCTATTGTTGTTATGCCTAATGGGACGCCTTCAAATAAAATTAAAGCTTGTGAAGCCCTTGGAGTACAAATTGTTTTTCACGGAAGGCACTTGGCCGAAGCCTTTGTCAAGGGTGAGGAAATTGCAAAAAAGAAAAATATGACCCTAATACATCCTTACGAGGATCCTCTTATTGTTGCGGGGCAGGGAACCATTGGTATAGAACTCGTGGAGCAGCACCGAAAACCTTTGGACGCTGTGATTATTCCTGTGGGGGGTGGAGGACTTGCGGCTGGGATTGGCCGTGTTCTTAGTGCTAGATGGCCATTATGTGAAATCTATGGTGTTCAAAGTGAATTTGCCCCAGAGATGGCGGAAAAGCTCTTTTTATACAGATCCAGCACAGCAAAGCCAGATATAACGATTGCAGAGGGTATTGCTGTGAAGAAACCAGGTGTGTACACAAGTGATCTTTTAAACGATGTTCTTTTGGATATTTTTGTCGTACCTGAACGAGGCATTAAGCAGGCTATCGTACATTTATTGATACACGATAAACAAGTCGTGGAAGGCGCTGGGGCGGCGGGTGTGGCGGCTCTTATGGAGAATAAACATGTATTTTACAAAAAAAATGTTGGCATTATTCTTTGTGGAGGTAATGTGGACAATAGCCTCCTCGTTACGTTATTAACGGCATGATGCTATAGGGAGGGGGATAAAAAAGGCCCCCCCCACTTATCTTCCTACCCCAACACCCAATAAAGAATCATCGCCGCTGTTATACCGTAAAAAGAATACATCTTAAGTTTTTCATGACCTTTAAGTGCAATGCTAAGGATGGTGAGAGCAATAATTCCCGGATAAGACATTTCAAGGGCAGGCGCAAGGAAGGCTGCAATACCTTTGAAATCCAAAAGAGATAAAGTAAACGATGTGCTTGTTGTTGCCAGAAGCGTAAAAATAAAGCATTTTTGTTCTTTTGAACCTTTGTTCTCCCCAGCTTTTTCTCCCACAAATAAACTGGTGAGATACCTCGCATAAATATTGTTCAGTGCCACAGCGGTAGTAAGGCATGAAAAGAGAATGGCAATACCGAGAAAAATGCTGGCATAATGGCCCATTGCATGATGAGCAATAGTTGGGAGCATAGATTCAGGTGTCACACCTTGAATAAGATCTGTGTAATGGGCCCCAAGAAAAACAAATCCTAGATAAATGAGAGCAAGCAGCCCAGCTCCTATCATGCTTGGCTTAATAGCAAACCGAATCACGGCTTTATGATCGTCTGTATCCATGGCCTTTTGTATTTGTGCAAAAATTAATGCTGAGAAGAAAAAAGCCGCAAACAAATCCATGGTTTGATAACCGGTTAAGAATCCATTTGAAAATGCTTCACATCCATGAGGAAGCGCTGATGGGATAATGGCAGGGGCTTCATAGATGCCAATCATAATTAAAACCGAAAGTGTCAGAAGCAAGATAGGGCTCATCCACGTGCCGATTATTTTCACCATAAACGTATCTTTGAGACAAAGAAAAAAAGTGAGAGCACAAAAAATAAGGCTAAACAAAAATAAGGGAAGCCCAGGAAAAATCTCACTTACACCGCCAAAAGCAACGGTGATACACCGTGGTACAACGCCAAAAGAGCCAAGGAGCGAGAGAGTAAATAAAGGTAAAACAATACCAGCTAAGGGCCCCGCTTCCTTGAAAAATGAATGATAGTTTCCGCGATGGAGCTTAATGACAAACAAACCAAGGAAGGGAAGTAAAATCCCTGTAAGTATTAACCCTAAAAAACCAAGGAACCAATACATGCTGCTTGACTGGCCAATTTGAAGGGGAAACACTAAATTACCCGAGCCAAAAAACATGGCAAAAAGGGCAAAACCATAGGTGAAAATAAACCGTGAATTATGTGTTATCGTTGTCATCGTCGTGTCTCCGAGAAAGAAATTGAAGGGTGCTAGTATAGTGCTCTACAGCCAAATACTTGAATCTTGCTTGTCTATTTTTTATGGGGAAAATAAGGGTGAAAAAATCTGTGTCGGTCTAGCCGACGACACTCACGAGGACAACAATAAGGTTTAAGGAATATTTTTTCATCCCTTTAACTATGATGCCCTGCAAAAAATTTGTCAATTATAATATTATAAAAGTTGCAGCATTTAGATATCAATTTATTTTGTCAACCATGACGTTGTATTGCTTGTGATGCCTTCTAAAAAGCTAATCCACTACAAAGCATTAGCATTACAAGATGTTTTTTCGTACTATTTCCTTAGAAAAACTTTAATTAAATAAATTCATGCTGGCTGGTGTTGATTTTAATCATATGCGTACTCAAATGATCAAGGGGCAGCTGCAACCTCAAAAAATTGTAAATCCTGCTATTTTGGGGGCTTTTCAAAAAGTGCCAAGAGAATTTTTTTTAGATTCCCACTATCAAAATCTTGGCTATCTTGATAAAGACATACCCATTACAAAGGAGCCTTCGCCTCGCGTTCTTTTGTCTGCTCGGAAGATTGCCAAACTTTTTAATCTCATCGATTTTCGCAATACTCCAAAAATTCTCATTATTGGTTTTGGGACGGGGTATAGTCTAGCCTTAGCCTATGAGCTTGGAGCCAAAGTGTACGGTATTGAGGGGAACAATTTGTTGTATAGCTTTGCTCAAATGGCCTTCCAGCGCTATTTTGATCACTTTTACGGCCAAACAAATTTTGATGATTTTCTTTTTATTGAAAATGATATCTTGACGAAAGGGTTGCCTGATCATGAATTGTTTGATTATATTCTGGTTGAAGGGGGTATAGGTTATGTGCCGGAAAATCTTCTTACACAGTTACGCCCACAAGGAAAGCTTGTAAGTATTTATTTAAAGGAGCCTTTGGGAATTTTTTCCTGTACAAAAGAAGGGCATATGCATCATGACTCTTTTGAGAGAACAATGCCCTTAACAGGTTTTACAGAAGAAAAGATATTTAGCCTATGATCCTATTTAAAAACGATCGTATTACGCCGACAGACCTCAAAAAGCTTTTAGATGAGGGGGGTGATATAAATCTTGTTGATGTTCGTGAAGAATTAGAATTTAATTTGTGTAAAATTTATGGCAGCGTTAACCTTCCGTTAAGAAATCTTGAGCAAAACTTACATAAGGTGGAACGTTCCAAACCCATTGTAACGATTTGCCACCATGGAGTAAGAAGTATGCAGGCGGCTTTGATACTACGGGAACACGGGTTTGTTTATGTAACAAGCCTTGATGGAGGCCTTGAAAAATGGGCTGTAGAGATCGATAAAGCTATGCCACGATATTAAGGAAACAAAACAATGATTTTAATGCGCCATCAATTATT
>JAIESS010000079.1 GCA_019745755.1 Alphaproteobacteria bacterium | reverse complement strand
TTTGTCAATCCAGGTGAGAAAATTTACCAAGGTATGGTTATCGGTGAACATAACCGTGATAATGATCTTGAGATTAATGCCCTTCGTGCGAAACAGCTAACCAACGTTCGTGCATCGGGCAAGGATGAGGCCATTCGCCTCACACCCCCCAAAATCATGAGTTTGGAAGAAGCGATTGCTTATATTGATGAAAATGAGTGCGTCGAAGTTACGCCAAAATGCATTCGTATTCGCAAGATTTATCTTGATCCAAATGATCGCAAGCGATTTGACCGGAAAAAAGACGCGGATTAAAAAGAGCTCAATCCAAAACTTTATTTTTATGTTAGAGGCCATTTCCGTGGTCTCTATTTTTTTGTACACATTAAGGATTTTTAGTAACTTAACAGTTGTTTTTTCAAATTTTTATTACAAAAATGTCTTTTTTTGTGTTTTTATGTGCAATCTCTTAACTAAATCTTAACAATCATCCATTCCAATGGTATATAGGGCATCCATAAAAACTGTTGTGTGAAAAACATTCACAGTTTTTTAATTGGGGGTATTGATATGACGTTATTTGCTTTCTTTCTCATCCTTTTTTTTAGTTTTGATATCAAAGCTATGGATCATTTAGATGATGATGCACAAATCTCAATATATGGATGGCTTGACGTAAGATCTCTCGGAAGGCTTTCTCAAACGAGTACATTCATGCGCGCCATTGTTGATAAAAATCCCATGTGGATCCATCATTGTCAGGGTGATTTCCCGTGGGATCCCTTGTTGATAAAGGACACGATGTCAAAGGAAGAATACACTGAACAAGAAAATCAACGATGTTGCCAAAACACCCCATGGCAAAGAACATTTAATCGCACCCTCATACCTGAATTTATGACGGAGGATGCACAAAATGTTTTGTGGGATCGCCTATTTGTAGGCAGCATGCCTTGGGAAAGATTGCCTGATTACCGCAAAACACTTTCATGGAAGGATCGCTATAAGCTCAATAAAGAGATACATGAAAAAGAGCAAAAAGTTGTCAGTAAACTCACTGCGAGTCAAATTATTATTCAAAAAATGGTCATAAAAACAGCTGAATTACAAAGAATTCGTTTTACGAGTAAACCTTATATGTCTGTGGCTCTTGGGCGACGTGGTATTTTTTCACTGCCTGATATATGGGAAAAGTTTAGCGATGTTGAGGTCCTCGACCTTGGTAAGAATAGAATTGGCACGCTTCCAACGAGCATGGAAAAATTGACAAATCTTAGAAATCTCTGCCTTAATGGTAATTTTCTTAATAGATTCCCAGAGACTCTTTTCAAACTTCCACAGATTAAGACTATTGCTCTATCTTCTAATAATATGACTGAATTACCGGAAAACATGGGGGTTTTGGAAAACTTAGAAATACTCTATCTTGGTGGGAATCATCTTAAAACACTTCCTAAAAGTGTTGAAAATCTTGAAAAGCTTTATATTCTCGATCTAAGTCATAATCAGTTTGAATCATTCCCAAAAAATTTAAAAATGTATCAAATGGAGAAGCCCACTGCTTTGAAAATAGGATGCAACCCTCTTCACTCATTAAAAGAAGATGTTCATGCGCTTCTTTCAACATTAACAGAGCAGCAAGATTTTTCCCTTGTCTTATGTGAGGAGCAATATAAATCCTTGGGAGAAGACCCAGAATTTCCCAATGTTACATTACTGATGGATACATATTCTCCTTGTGTGTGTAAGAAGGTATAGTGTGTTTCAGTGGAGAAGGTTGTTTTGCAACAAAAGATTCGACGGGAAGAACTATTTTTTCTAAAATCATAAACAATAGTCTTTCCACGTTTTTTGAGGAACCCTTTTATGATGTTTATTAAAACTCTACTTACAATGCTTTTTGGTCTTGTAAGTGTACACGCCTCTATGATGGATCTTCCCGAAGATACCCAAAAACATGTTTTAAAATTCTGCTCTAGAGACTCACTTTGTAGGCTGGCTCAAACATGCACATTCCTAAAAACTATGTCTGAGCACGAAAATGATGGGCGCGTAAAACGGATTATGCGTCAGGCCCTATCGCTCAATAATAATGAAAATACCAGTGAAGGATCTACCGTCGTATCGGTAAGCTTTCCACCCGATGGGAATATTCGCTCACTTCCTCTTACAGGATGGGATGAATTCGTATCTATTCAGGTTTTGAACATGTCTTTTAATCCATTTCAAAACCTTCCAAGCACAATGAGTGTTATGAACCGTCTTGAAGAACTTCATATTGAAAATGTAGGAATGAAGGTTTTTTCTGAGGTCATTCTATCGATCACTACGTTGACATATATTGATCTTAGTCACAACCATCTTAAAGAGATTCCAGAAGGCATAAGTAATCTTGTGAATCTAAAAAAAATCTACCTCTCTCATAATGCTCTGACGCATCTTCCCAAAAGCATGGACGATCTTCCCCTGGATGAGCTTGATATTAGTTTTAACATGTTCAAAACGCTTCCTAACAATTTAAAACTTTTTGCTCATGAAGGGGGGGATGGTTCCATATTGATCATTCGCTGCAACCCCATTGAATTTCTTGCGCGCCAAGTGTTTGATTTATTTGAACATGTACCGGCAGAATCTTTTCGTCTTAGTATCTGTAACAAACAGTATGCTTACTTGCAAAGAAAACCCCGATTTTCTGAAATTGAGGATTATATTATGCTCCTGAAATTATCGCCCTGTGAGTGTAAGTAATCAGGGGGGTATAGATTTATAGCCCCTCAATATACTCAATAAAGGCCTTTTGAAGTGCTAGCGTAAACGCTCCTGGAGTGCCGGTACCGACAATACGATCATTCATTTGAATGACGGGGAGTCCAAAAGCGTTGGAGCTTGTGAGAAAGGCTTCATCCGCTGTATAAGCTTCCTCTAGTGTAAAGGGGCGCTCTTCAATTGTGATGCCCATATCTTTAGCTAGGGCTTGCATACGTTGTTTTGTAATACCATTTAAAATATGTTGGGATTTTGGATAGGTGTATACTGTCGTTCCAAAAATGCACCAAAAATTTGCTGTGGTTGCTTCTGTTATATAACCATTCTTTGTAAAGATTGTTTCATAGGCTCCCTGCTGAAGGGCATTTTCTTTTTCTAAAATATTCGCAAGGAGATTCACAGTCTTAATATCGGGGCGAGCCCAGCGCGTATCTTCTTTTGTGATGACTTTCACTCCTTTTTTATTCGCTTGTAAAAACGCTAGCTGATTGGTTGGCCGAACGGTTATGACAAGACTTGGGGTAGGATTTCTGGGAAAGGGATGAATACGCGGTGATGCGCCTCTCGATACTTGGATGTAAATCATGCCGCTTTGATAGCGGTTCAAACGTACAAGTTCATGGATATGTTTTTCTAAAACAGTAGGTAGGCACGGCATAGGAAGTTTTATTTCCTTTGTTGATGCTATGAGCCGTGCGATGTGTGTAGATAATAAGGAAAGCCTTCATTAACAAAAAATGGAGGCCCTGTATATTCTGTTTGCGTGTGTAGTTTTATGTCCCAATTGAGAAAACCTAAAGGATGATTCCTGGAAGAATAACCGTTTTTACCCATTGATATATTTCTTAAGCTAAAGCTTGCATAAAGATGGTCTTGTCTTTTATTTTAATACTAAAATAACAGAATGACGGTACGTATGAATACCTTCCCTTTCACAAAGGCTGTCGCCCTTGGCAATGATTTTGTTCTTCTTCACACTAATTATTTTGTGGAGGATAGGGGGTTCATTCAAAAATTTTCTGATCGCCGCTGTGGCATTGGTTTTGATCAGCTTGTTGTTTATGATGACGAACACTACATTCGTTTTTTTAATGCAGATGGGAGTGAGGCCGAAGCGTGTGGCAATGGTAGTCGCTGCATAGCTTATTATCTGATGCAAAGAGCAAAAAAAAGAAAGATTACACTTCACACAATAGTGGGGCCCCTTCATGCAGAGATGCTAAACGAGAATGATCTCGTCGCGCAAATTAAAATGACCATGCATCCACCAAAGATTATCCAAAAAACGAAAGAATTAGACGACGATATTCGTTGGTTTTTGGATAAGGAGACCTTTACGACGACTTTTGTCATTGATGTAGGTAATCCTCATCTTGTGATTTTTTTGCGCGATAAGGAAAGTGTGGACAAAGAGGCTGTGGCACCGCAATTGGAAAAACACCCCTTTTTTAAACATGGTGCTAATATTAGTTTTGTAACAGCTAATGATGGATCCCCTAATCAAGCACATCTTGAGCTCAACGTGTGGGAGCGTGGTGTAGGTTCAACACCTGCATGCGGCACAGCAGCCTTTGCTAGTGCTTTTTCCTACAGCCTTCTTCACCCTCATCATAACGAAATTTTAGTTGAACAAAAAGGGGGGGAGCTCCTATGTAATAAAGAGAAAGAGCAATGGTTTGTCACCGGCGAGGCCAAACTCGTTTTTGATGGAACATATCATGGGTAAGGTGTGATGTTGACGGAATATAAAAAATTTGTACAAAAAAAAAGAAGGTACTTTTGATCATTAGTGTGAAATAATAGCCAGAAAATTATAATAATCTATTTTAAACGATTTTAAAATGACATCAGCACAAATAAAAGAAGAGAATGCAGTATTTTTAGATGATATTCAGGTTGTCACCTTTGGGTGTCGTCTTAATACTTATGAGTCGGAGGTCATGCGTAATCTTGCAAAGGATGCAGGGCTTTCAAAAACCATTCTTGTGAATACATGTGCTGTAACTAGCGAGGCGGAACGTCAAGCACGTCAATCCATCCGTAAGATCAAGCGTGATAATCCCGATGCCACCATCATTGTAACGGGCTGCTCGGCGCAAATTAATCCAACGCAGTATAGCGATATGGGAGAGGTAGACCGGGTCCTCGGCAATGACGAAAAGATGAAGCGAGAGAGTTATCTGCCGGGACTTTCAGGTACGTTGGAGCGTGTTCTTGTCAATGACATTATGTCAGTGAAGGAAACGGCGGTGCATCTTATTTCCGGATTTGAGGGCAAAGTGCGGGCCTTTGTACAAGTCCAAAATGGCTGTAATCACCGCTGTACATTTTGCACAATTCCCTACGGCCGCGGTAATTCACGCAGCGTACCCCTCGGGGAAATTGTGAATCAAATCAAGACACTTCTTGCGGCCGGTTATCAGGAAATTGTCTTTACAGGTGTGGATATCACGGATTATGGCAAGGATCTTCCCGCACAACCGACGCTAGGACAAACTATCAAGCGCCTCTTTACCCTTGTTCCTGAGCTAAAGCGTTTGCGACTATCGTCCATCGATCCCGTAGAAGTAGACGAGGATCTGTGGGATGTGATTGCGAATGAGCCCCGGCTCATGCCTCATCTTCATATTAGCTTGCAAGCAGGCGATGATCTCGTGCTCAAGCGTATGAAACGCCGACACTTGCGCCAGGACGTTGTGGATTTTTGTGAAAAAGCAAAGCGTGTGCGTCCGGATGCTGTGTTTGGTGCAGATATTATCGCAGGTTTCCCCACAGAAAATGAAGCTATGTTTAAAAATACCCTAGATATTGTGCGAGACTGCAATCTCACCTATCTCCACGTATTTCCTTATTCCAAACGTCCAGGAACACCAGCGGCGCGTATGCCACAAGTGGACGGCCGTATTATAAAAGAGCGTGCAGCACTTTTGCGAAAAGCAGGGGAGGGGGCTTTGCGTCGTTATCTCCTAAAGCAAATAGGCTCATCCCACACCATGCTTGTGGAAGATATAGAGAATGGTGTGATAAAAGGCAAAACCGATACGTTTGCACAAGTGATAATCTATTCTGACTGTTCCTCCATTAACGTGGGCGATGTGATTCAGGTGACACTCCAGAGTGTTGAAGGGAATGCGCTAGTGGGCAGTCTATAGTAGAAAAATAGATACCATTACTTTTAAAATGCCCAGAGTAATTTTTATCTCCGGGCATTTTTTTATCTCTTATCCCAACGCTTTTTTTAACTTCTCCAAGCCGTGAACCTTATCGATGGGGCCGAGAGTGGCAAAAGTTGGTGTGGACGCGAAAAATGTATCCGCTACTTTTTTGATATGATCCACTGTGACATGATCGATTTTCTTGAGCGTGTCATGGGGGGAAATAGGTTTACCGTGAATATGCATTTGATTGGCCAACTGCTCACACCGTGATGATGTGCTCTCCAAACTCATCATAAGGCTTGCTTTAATTTGAGCTTTCGCGCGCTTAAGATCCGCATCAAAATCTGTGCGACTAAAATGTTTAAGCTCATTGGCCGTAACCTCAATAAGCTCGTTGGCTTTTTCCTGGCTTGTGCCTGCGTAAACACCAAAAATACCTGTATCACTGCTGGGCGAATGAAATGCGTAAATGGAATATACAAGGCCACGCTTCTCACGAATTTCTTGGAACAAGCGCGATGACATGCCGCCACCTAAAATCGTTGCCAAAAGAGACGCCGCATAATAATCCTCATGTTTATAAGGAAGACCTTCCATCCCCATGACAATGTGCACCTGCTCAAGGGGGCGTTCTTGACGAAACTCACCACCCCTATAATTAGACGGCTCAAGGATTTTTTCACAATCTGGTTTGAGGTTTACAAAGTAATCCTGTGCCATTCGCACAAGATCCTTGTGTTTAATATTTCCCGCTGCTGCCAATACCATTTGCTTGGCACCATAATGATCATGCATATACTTTTTCACACGATCCGATGTAAGGGATTGCACAATTTCCGATGTGCCCAAGATGGGGCGTCCCATAGGATGATCTGGGAAACACGTTTCTTGGAAATAATCAAAAATAATATCATCCGGCGTGTCATAAGTCTGGCCAATTTCTTGAAGAATAACGGACTGTTCACGCTCAAATTCACTTTTTTGGAATGTGGAGTTTTGCAAAATATCCGATAAGATATCCACACCAAGAGGGGCGTCATCCTTTAAAAGACGCACATAATAAGCCGTTGATTCACGGCTTGTATACGCATTGACATACCCGCCCACATTTTCAATGACTTCGGCAATTTCTTTGGCTGAACGCTTCTCTGTGCCCTTGAATGCCATATGCTCCAACACATGGGCAATGCCGTTCACTTCCTTTGGTTCACTGCGCGCTCCCACATTAAGCCACACGCCAAGACTCACCGTTTCAACAGTACTGATATGATCAGTAACGACACGAAGGCCATTATCAAGGGTGGTTATTTCAATGGACATAAGGTTTCCTTTGTTCGTGTAAAATGTTGATAGATATTTACTCGCTCATTACAGCAGATGTAAGAGCATCTGGGATACTTAAATTCAATTTCTTGAGAGCATCCTTGCTCACAACTGTTTGAATGGCTGATCCAATCTTAATGGGTGTTGCTACAGGAAATCCCTTTTCAAGGGCGTCTATGACGAGATCTGCTGTGTCATGTCCCATGGCCGTGCGATCATAGGCCAGGGCGGCAAGGGCACCCTTTTCAACGGAGGCGCTATCATTAGCAAAAACAGGGGTGCCTTCTGTGTGAGCGACGCTAACAATACCGGCCACCGCCGCCATGGCTGTATTATCGTTTGGAAAGTAAATAGCATCCACAGCGCCAAGGAGCCTGCGTGTAGCAGCCACGGCCTCACTCGTATTGGTAAGGGGGGAGCGTTTGATGGTTATGCCTGCTGCATTCGCGGCTTTCTCAAAAGATTCAAGGTACGCAGTTGAATTGACTTCAGCGGGATTATGAAGCACGCCAAGTACTTTAAGATTAGGTAAGAACGTCCGTAGCATGGCAATTTGAGGCTCCGCCGGCATATAATCGCTAATTCCCGTAATGCCAGGTAAAGCCACATCCATAGCTTTTACAAGTTTTGCCGCCACAGGGTCAGTGACAGCGGTAAAGATAAGGGGGATGTGTTGCTGTTGACTTACATTTTGAAGAAGTTGGGCGCTTTGTGTGGATAGTGCAACAAGAACTTTAGGTTTTAAATTGGTAAAATGCTGTACAATTTGCGCCGCTGTTGTCAGCTGACCATGGGCATTTTGATAAACAATGCGTACATTTTTACCGTCTTCAAATCCTTTTTCCTTAAGACGTGCCATCATACCCGAACGCACCGTATCCAATGTGTCATGTTCAATGATTTGTGTGATGGCAATAAGGGGGAGATCGTGGGTGTGCCCACTCATAATGTAACGATAGGCAAAAAAGCTAAGTATCCCGAGAAACACGGCAAATGGAACAAGGCGTTTAAACATAGTAGAACCTCTTTTTTTAAATATATAAAAATTGCGACGCAAAAACTAAAGCTGCGAGGTTCTACAACAAAGAATATCAGTGGATAAAAATCTTTTCATGGAAAGAGGATAACAAGGTTATTTGGTCTGCGCAATATCAAAATGGTCGACATTAGGATTAGACTTACAAAAACATGATTTTGAAGATCCCCCCTCATGCTCCCCATATTTTAAGCTGAGCTGATGCTTCACCTACTAGCAACAGATCCGTAAAAGCCCAAACAAGGGCATCGACCCGATCTGGTGATTTACTTGTGGATCCCGGAATATAACTGCACATTTGCTCCTCCAAAAGATGCAGTGGTCTACTATGAAAGATGCGCCCCTTTTCATATAACGCCGCCACAGGTTCAGCGCGTACAGCTTTTCCTCGAGTTGCCCGTACTTCCTTATAAGATGCACAAGCATCGATGGAACGAATCACCCGCTCCACCAAATCGCCACCCTTGTTCACTTCCGCAACGATACGATCTGCCTTATATCGGTGATAAGCCGACACGGCCCGCTGCCCCCAATCGAGGGGCGAATGCTTGCCGCTCAAATCCTCCAAAACATAGCCGCAGCCCTTGTCATCCACCCCTGCCACAATAATGCCTGTCTCATCACTGCCGTCATGGTGAGTCGTCGCTGGATCAATAGCCACAACAATACGGCTAAGCAGTGGCCGCTGATGTTCATCATAAAGGGGCTCGCTATAGACAACATTACTACGCTGCCAAAGGGCACCCTGGGTTTCGTTCAATATTTCACCATAAAGTTCCTGGGAGCCAAGCTTCGTCCCCTTAAACTCTCTCACTACTTGTTCCATGAACGTCGGCGCGAGGTTAGCGACATTATCAAAGGTTGTGCCACGAGTGACTACCACCCCTTCTTGAGTTATGAGTTTATTTAAAATCGGCAGGGGGCGGGGTGTTGTGGTGATAATGCACCGCGGCTGTATCCCAAGACGAAGGCTGAGTGCTAACTGCTCCATCAATTTATCCGGTGTGCGAAATTTGGCAAGTTCATCCACCCAAGCCAGATCAAATTGAGGCCCCCGGAGTTGATCCACCTGATCTCCCCCAAAAAGCATGGCAACAGCCCCATTTTTAAAATGAATTTCCCGTTTAGACATGGCTGTATGGGGTTGCGATGACGGCAGATAGGTACTGAGAATCCCGCTCACCCCCTCCACCATAATGGAACGCGTTTGCACAATGGACGATCCGATAAGAGCGATGCGGCGGTAACCGTGATTCTCAATGAGTTGACGGACACTCTCTGCGCCTGTACGAGTTTTGCCAAAACCTCTCCCCGCAAGGATAAGCCATGTATGCCAATCTATTTCTGGCATACGCTGATTCTCCCGTGCCATCTGTGACCATAAGGGGAGGGGGCTTTTTCGTGTATTTTTGTATTTTTTTAAATAGATCAAAATATCCTTGTAAGTCA
>JAIESS010000159.1 GCA_019745755.1 Alphaproteobacteria bacterium | reverse complement strand
TCAGTCATGCTCTTGGTGGCTTGAACACAATAGGATGAAACCACTGCATCCACTATTGACAGGAAATCAACATACACAATGGTTAGCTTTTTGCAATGCTGTTACTCGAAGCCACACCATAGCCCACGATTTACCATTGCTCATGGGTCAGTATTTGGAGCGTGTTGAGTATGCGGAAAAAGCCTTTTTCACAGGGTACTACGAGCCAACACTCAAAGGATCATATCAGCAAAACAATATGTATCCAACACCACTTTACAAAGCACCACCTTCTCCCAATCATTCAGAAAAGCTACCTACACGGGAAGCCATTCGTAATGGTGCACTGTCCCATCAAAATCTTGAGCTCATTTATGTAAATGATCCTATTGATGCATTTTTTCTTGAGATTCAGGGCTCTGGGCGTATTGATATAAATGATACAGACAAAAAATTGATGCGGGTAGGATACGCCAGTCAAAATGGGCATCCCTTCACTCCCATTGGACATATATTAAAGGAGCGCGGTGATATTCCGGCAGAAAAGGTCTCTCTCCAATCCATCAAAAAATGGCTTAGAGATCATCCAAAGAGTGCTGACGCTCTTATGGATCACAATAAATCTTATGTTTTTTTTCAAGAAATACTCGATGGCGATACTTTCTCTGGCCCCATAGGCACGCAGCAACTCCCATTAACTCCTTTCCATAGCCTTGCCTGCGATGCTAGTCATTGGCCCTTTGGTATGATTATTGCGTATGATCTCAAGCATCCATTAAGCAGTGATCCCCTTACCCATATGGCCCTGACCCAGGATACAGGCGGCGCTATAAAAGGACATCTTCGCTTTGATCTTTTTTGTGGCCATGGGCAGGATGCTGAAAATCTTGCAGGGAATCTCAAACATTTTGGAAAAGTGGCTGCCTATTTACCAAAAAATAACCCATTATAGACCATACTGTATCAAAGCAATTTTTTTCGATAATCTTTCACTTTTCTCATGTCAAAAAAACCCTCTAAAAATAACGAAGAAGATAGTGCACTTTGGACGTCATTCATCAAGGACGTGATGCCACTTTCACACGAAGAAAAAGTGCTTGTGCCTAGAAAGCATGACCAACCTGGTGTAAAAACCCACTACGTTAACCGTGATAGCTATCCCGTTCTTATTAACCCCAAATACAACCTCATGGACAAGGAACCACAGCGCATGAAAACCCGACGTAATCCGAATAAAATCCATATTGAAGGGCGTATTGACCTCCACGGCCTTACTCAAGACGATGCCTATAATCAACTCATCCCCTTTTTAACGCGAATGCAGCACAAACATGCCAAATGGATCCTAATTGTGACGGGGAAAAGTGGCATCCTTTTTGACATGGTCCCTAAATGGCTAGATGCTCTCCCTAACCTTATAACATCCTACAGCCATGCAAGACCTATTCACGGGGGAACAGGTGCACTTTATGTCACCATAAAAAATAGAGGTAAAGAGGTAAAAGGTTAAAATTCAGATAGAATAAAAACGTAATGAATCACACGTCTTACTCTGCTGGAGCTTCTTCTTCTGCGGGCATGTCATCCGTATCCTTTGCGCTCTCCTTACTAGGTGGTGTAGAGGGTATTCCTTTTGTATCTTCATTGTCCGTCACTGCATCAGAGGAGTGTTCGTTAGGCTCTGATGCACCGAGATTCTCACACACCTTGACATAACTCATAACTTTTTTCACACCACGTGTTTTACGCGCAATCTCCATAACTTTATCAAGTTCAGCTTGGTTTTGAGCTGTTCCCATGATATAAACAACGCCGCTTACAGTTTTAATACTGTAATTAATGGATTTTATATCTGCTGTAAAAACAAGGCTGCTTTTAACCTGTGTTGTGATCCAGCTGTCCGTTGTTGCCTCACTAAAACCAAGGCTATCATCAGAGTTGACGCCCATTTCATTCATGACTTTTGTTACGCCGGGAATACTCCATACAATTTGTTCCACTTCATCAATCAGGGCTTGAGTGGCAAGACTTCCGGTCAAAAGCACTTCACCGTTTTGTACGTTGACCCCCACACGACGGTGAATATCTTGGTCCTTTTGATACAGTTTTGCTTTAATGCTCGTGGAGATTTGTGTATCCCCCATACTTCCACTAATACCCTTGTCTTTTGCAGCTGTTGTAACCGTGGCAACGCTACCACCAGCAACAATAAGAGGGACACACGATGACAAAAGAAGAGCAGCTGGAACGAGACCAAGAGTCATATATTGATAATTCATAAGAAGGATCCGTTTTTAAAAAGCATTTTTGATATGTATTGGCCATTTGAAGGAAGAAATCAAGATAGTATCGCACCGAAGATGCTTAAAATGAGAAAATTGTTTTTGAGCAATGAGAAGTGTTTGCTGAATACGTCGTTTTTGAAAAAGTGAGAGAGCATAATAGGATGCCTCCATTGTTTTGCGGCCTTTGACCTCAACGGCAATGAGCGTTTTTCCTTTGCAGGCAAGAATATCAATTTCACCGACAACAGTTTTATAGCGGTATTGAATAATTTTATAGCCCTTAAGAAGCAAAAAAAATCCGGCAAGCTTTTCATAAAACTTACCGGATCGGTAGTGTGTATGACTGTTTCTCATAACAGCGTGTCACTCACCGCAACGAACGAGTTTATGCATGATAGCCCCAAGCACAGCACCAACGGCATTAAACAAAAGAAAATAAGGGAGCTGATGTATCGCCACTTCACTCCCTGAAACAAGAGCAGGGCCGAACGTGCGTGCAAAGTTAATGGATGCATTGCTCACAGGGATGCTTACAAGGTGACCGATGAGTAAGGTAGTGCCCACAAGAATGGGGCCAAACCCTGCTGGAAAACCCTTTGTTGTTGTTGAAAGAACAGCAAAAACAAGGAGCGCAGAGAGAATAACTTCGATTATGCCTACAACCATCATAGAGTAATGAGACGGTGACAAATCACCAAAGCCGTTCAGGGCAAACCCTTTGGCAAGATCGAAACCAGGTAATCCTTTTGCAATAAAAAGAAGAATGAATGCTCCTACTGTTGCGCCTAAAAGCTGAGAAATAATGTACGGCACCACGTGAGATTTTTCGAATTTACCACAAAGAGTAAGACCAATAGTAACCCCTGGGTTGACATGGCATCCTGAGACCGGGCCAATCATATAGGCAAGCACTAAAAGTGTGAGACCAAAGGCAAAACTCACACCAATAAACCCAATGTGGGATCCCGCTAATACAGCAGCACCGCACCCAAGAAAGACAAGGAAGAGTGTTCCTAAAAATTCAGCAATATACGAAGAAAAAGATTTTGTCATATGTTATCTCCTATTCTTAAAAATTTACGCCCATTTTTATGGTACGCTATGATGAAAAAAATAAAAGATAAAAAATTAATAAAATCTTAATGATCTTTGATTAGAATGCAAAATTCTAAAAGTTACTTGAATTTTGGAGGGGTTTCTGCTTTTGTAAGTTTAGGGATGAAAGAAAAACACATCAAATTATATGATCCAGTTTACGCGCCGTGAATTTAGTCTAGCTGCCCTTTCTACGGCAGCACTACCTCTTTTAGGATGCGGAAAAAAAACCTCATCCAATGCTCTTAAAATTGGGCTCCTTCTTCCAACGTCCGGCCATCAGTCTGCCCTTGGTCAAGAATGCAAAAAGGGTGCCGATGTGGCTATGCAAGTCCTTAAGGATCGTATGGGCGTGGATTTCGAGATTGTGTTTGCTGATACAGAATCTAACGTCAAGGTGGGGTGCACAAAGGCGGAAAAGCTCATTAGTGAAGGTGTTCATGCCATTGTGGGGGCCTATGACTCTGGTGTGACATCAGCCATTGCACAAGTGTGCGAACGACACAGTATTCCTTTAGTGATTAATCTTGCAGCAGCGCCCCCCATTACGGAGCAGGGTTATAAGTATGTGTTTAGGAATTTCCCTACAGGGCCCATGTTGATTCGCAATAGCTTGAACCTCATGAAGGATCTCTTTAAAGAAAAGGGAATTTTCCCAAAGACAGCGGCTTTTATTCATGTCAATGATACGTACGGTGAAGCCATGCGAGCCGGCGTTGGGAAAATTGTCGAAGAGCTCAACATGCCCTTTAAAATTGTTGAAACCATTGGTTACGATCCAAAAACCCAGGACCTTTCCACGGAAGTGGGTAAAATTAAGGCCAGTGGGGCTGAGCTCATTATGCCAGCGACACGCCTTGACGATGCTGTTCTCATGATTAAGGAAATTTTAAAACAACAACTCAATATTATGGGAGTGATTAACCCCGGAAGTCCTGGCATGTATGAAAAAGAGTTTTTCCATGCCCTTGGAGATAAAAGCAATTACTGGACGTCCAATACGGCGTGGTATAATCCAAAAGCGCCCCTTACTCAGCATGTCCTCGAGGCGTTTAAGAAAAAATTCCCCGATGATTTTTTGGAGACAAGCTCAGCCTTTACCTTTGAAGCACTCCACATTGTGTGCGACGCTTATAAGCGTGCTAATTCCAAGGAAGCAGCAGCTCTTCGTGATGCCATTGCAACAACGAATATTGAAGATCACGTGTGTCTTGGTGGGCCTATTCAGTTTGATGAAAAGGGACAAAGCAAGAATTTACGCTCAGCGTCCATGCAGAACTTGAATCAACGACCAACGGTGGTTTTCCCTGTGGAAGCACGCGAAGCAACACCGATCTTCCCCATTCCAATGCACACGGCCGCATGATCACACTCATAAATATTGGCGTCAATGGCATCCTCATGGGACTCATTTACGGTCTCATGGCTCTTGGGCTCTCCGTTGTATTTGGTGTAATTCGGGTTGTAAACTTTGCCCATGGCGAAATGATGCTCCTTGGTGTCTATGGCGCCATTATTCTCCATCACTTAACAGGCATCGATCCCATCTTCCTTTCCCCGGTATTGGCGGTAGTCCTTTTTGGCCTCGGTTATGGCCTTCAACGAGGCCTCATCAATCGCCTTCTTGATAAACCAGAACATGTGCAATTTATCGTCCTTGCCGCTGTGGCTCTTATTCTTATGAATCTTCAGCTTATGATCTTTGGACCGGATGCAAAGGCTATTTCAGTGCCTTATAGCCTAGAGACCTTTCAAATAGGAGCTATTCTTGTGGATAAAACACGGGTATATACATCAGTTGTGGCTCTCCTCGTGGCTCTTGGTTTGTTTGCGTTCTTTAAATATAGTCTCACAGGAAAAAAAATTCGTGCCTGCGCGGATAATCACCTCGGGGCGAAAGTTATTGGTCTTAACCACAAGCACTTGTATGCCGTAAGTTTTGGTATTGGCGCTGGTTGTGTTGCCATTGCTGGCAGTCTTGTAAGCATTCTTTTCAATGTCACGCCTCATCTTGCCCCTGAGCTAACCCTTTTGGGTTTTGTCATTGTGATTATTGGTGGCCTTGGCAGCATGGGGGGAGCCCTTTTTGGAGGCGTCCTCATCGGCGTTGTCCAGGCCTATGCCGGCTATTTTACAGAACCGTCCCTCAAAGCTCTTTTCAGCTTTGGATTGCTTATCATTGTTCTCATGTTTAGACCAGAGGGATTATTGAAACAGTCATGAAATCTATTATTTTTCTTGTTATTACCCTTGCTCTCATGGTGGCACCGTGGCTCTGTAATGACTATGTTATCTCAATTTTAATTCTCTCCCTATACTTTGCCTATGTGGGTCAAGCATGGAATCTCATGATGGGGTATGCAGGACAGCTTTCCCTCGGGCATGCCCTCTACGTAGGCCTTGGAGCTTATCTTGGCGCAGGACTCTTTGTCCATTTCAACCTTTCTCCCTGGATCACAGCTTTCATTGCCTTTGGAGTGACGGCTGGAATCGGCGCATTCATTGCCTGGCTTGGCTTTCGTTTTGCTATTAAGGGCGTCCACTTTACACTTCTCACTATTGCTTTTGCAGAATGTGCACGTCTTATTTTTGAGCATTGGTCCTATTTTGGGGCCACAGCAGGACTCTTTCTTCCCGTCAAAGGAGGGCAAGCCATAGACATCATTCATTTACGCGGCAAACCCATTCTTTTTTACTACGTTTTTCTCCTCATGGTGGGGGCACTCTTCCTTGTAATACGCCGCCTTCTTCAAACACGTCTGGGTTATTTCATGCTGGCTCTTCGTGAAGACCAAGAAGCGGCAGCCTCCCTCGGTATTCCCTTGCTTAAGGTCAAAATCATCGCCGTCGCCCTTTCCGGTGGTCTTTCTTCTCTCGGGGGTCTTGTGTATGCGTTTTATCAAAACAGCCTTTTCCCGGAACAAACTTTTTCCATGGCAAGTTCCATCGAATTCCTCATGGGTCCCATTGTGGGCGGTGTTGGCACATTACTTGGCCCCATCATCGGTGCCTTTCTCCTCACCCCTCTTGGCGAAGGACTTGCGTATACTATGGATGCTATGGATTTTCATGTGCCGGGATTAAAACATCTATTCTACGGATCAGCTATGCTTGCCATTATGCTATTCATTCCAAAAGGTCTTTGGCCAACACTTAAATCACGCTTAAGTGGAGTGCAAAATGTCGTTTAACCCTATTCTTCGCGTTGAAAATCTTCATAAATCATTTAAGGGCGTGAAAGCCGTCCATAATGTGTCCTTTCGTATGCGTGAAGGGGAAATTGTTGGGTTGATTGGCCCCAATGGTGCAGGTAAGACAACATTTTTTAACCTCATTGCTGGATCTGTTACTCCGGATAAAGGCCATATTTTTTTCAATGAACAGGATGTGACCTCACTCAAACCTCATGAGATCTGTCTCCTTGGCATGGCGCGCACTTTTCAGATTGTTCGCCCTTTTAAGGATCTCACAACCCTTGATAATGTGATTATCGGGGCCCTTGCCAAAGAAAAAAATCCTCTTCGTGCAAAAAAAAATGCTATGGAGATTTTAAGTCTTTTGGATTTGAAGGATAAAGCGCAGCAACAGGCTGAGTTTTTGACATTGCCCGAGCGCAAACGTTTAGAAGTCGCACGTGCCCTTGCTACAAAACCGTCTCTTCTTCTTTTAGATGAGGTGATGGCAGGTCTCCGGCCTAGTGAGGTGGATATGATGGTGGGAGTTTTGCAAAACCTTAACAAGCAATTAGGACTTAGCATTGTTGTCATTGAACATGTGATGCGCGCTGTTATGTGCCTGAGTAATCACATTATTGTCCTTAACCACGGCGAGAAAATTGCTGAAGGAAAACCTGAAATTATCACAAAGGACCCCCGTGTGCTTGAGTGTTATTTGGGAGAAGCGGCTGCATGACATCAAAGACTGATTCAAAAATAAAATCAAAAAAGATAACAGACATAATGCTCGACATTAAAACGCTTGACCTCTTTTATGATGATGCCCAGGCTCTTTTTGGGATTGATTTAGCCGTTAAGAAGGGTGCCATCACAGCTATTGTTGGTGGTAACGGTGCTGGTAAAACATCGCTGATTCGTACGATTTCGGGTATATACACACCAAGATCGGGACATATTTTCTTTGAAGGTCAGGATATTACCGGTCTTGAATCCCATACTATTGCGGAACTCGGCATAGGTCATGTTGCCGAAGGACGTCAAGTTTTTCCTACTATGACAATCCTTGAAAACCTCCAAGTGGGTGGCTCTTTGAAACGCTCAAAAACCCGCATGGCATCCAATATTGATAATGTATTTGAACTTTTTCCAAAGCTTAAAGAGCGCCGTTTTCAACAAGCGGGAACACTGTCAGGCGGCGAACAGCAAATGCTTGCCATTGGTCGTTGCCTCATGGCAGAGCCTACTCTTATTCTTTTTGATGAGCCGTCCCTCGGCCTTTCTCCCATTATGGTCCAGGAAATGTTTCGCATGATTGTGCGCCTTCACGCGATGGGCATGACGATTATTCTTGTCGAACAAAACGTTGTAGCCTCCCTTGATATCGCTTCCAGGGCTTTCGTACTCGAGAATGGTCAAGTGACCCTTTCTGGTTCTGCCAGCGACCTCATTCATCATGAAGGTGTGAAGAAGGCCTACTTAGGGCTTTAAATATCTCGAGAGTATCCTCCATATTTACACCCTATGGATCCTTTATTTAAATTGTGCGGGGAAACACGGAATTTTTCCTTAATTACAAATAATATTATTCAAAATATATTGACTTTTTAATAAAAAACACTATCTGGCTTAGCGTAATTATAAATACATTGAGTTTTTAAGAGAGGTTAATATGGCTGTATTCGGAACCCCTGGTCATGACACCATGACTATCAATGGCAATTTGTTCACACTAAATGGTCTTACATCAACAAATCCAAATAATAATAGCATCTACAGCGGTGCAGGAAACGACACGATCATTGTCAAAAATAAACCCGGCACTGCCCCCATAGATGTTCATGGTGAATCAGGTAACGATATTATTCTTGTCAGCGCGCGCAATAATGGCGCACCCAGTGGTATCACTTCATCGTTGGCGCCTGGCTTATGCGATGGCCCTTCCGTGCTCACAACCGCAACAACGCAATACATTTCAGGAGGTGTAGGTTCTGATATTATGGCAGCTTTCCACGCTTGTGACGCTAATTATATTCAAACAAATGTCTTTCTTGGGGATACGCGTCTTTTTAGTGACCCTGTGACTGGTAAGCTTGCATCTGATTGTAATACTGGTAGCTGCTCTGATCATAAGCATAGCTCAGGAAAAAATGTTTTCCTTGAAGGGGGCCATGATCTTGTTCATGGCACACCGAATAATAGTGACATGAATATTCTTGAATTAAGGGGCTATGGTTGGTTTATACGTCTTGATAATGGTAACGTCCTCACCGCAGCTGATGTTATCAATGGCGACATCAACCTAAGTACTGTCAAAAGCGGTATTGTGATCGCAAATTTAATGGGGTCGTCTAATAGTACTGAAAATGGTTTGTATACAATCTCCTTCGATAATATTAACAAAATCCATTTTACAGATGGCGGTATCGGTGGATCAAATACAAGCTTAGGACTTACCAATTCAACAACAACTATTCCAAATATTACAGCAACGTCCATTGGGAACAATTCTACGGGTAAAGTCATTTTTGGACAAAATAATAATAGCACCATTTCAGGCACCTCAAAAGATGATGTCATTTATGGTGGCAACGGTAATAAAACCATTAATGGTAATGGGGGAGATGATACTTTTATTGCAGGAAATGGCAATGAAAAACTCAATGGCGGTAGCGGTCACGATGTGTTTGTCTTCCGCTCTGATGTGAATACAGCTCTTAACAATACATATACAGTAAAAGGTGCTGGCGGTGATAACTGGGTGGATCTCTCTGGTTTAGGGAAAAATGCACACATTCACCTTTCCAATGGTACGGATCTTAATGTCAATACACTGACAGATCAAGCTGTTCTCAATATTGCGAGTGGCGTTACTGGAACCATTACAAGTGGTAATGTTACAATTAACTTTGATCAGATTAGCAAGGTGATTTATTAAGAGTTATTTCAAAGTCACGTATTTTTAAATGAGGAGAGGGTCAAAAAGGGCCCTCTCTTTTTTTATTTTAACCCCTTAATAATATCTTCGCATACCTTTTTTGCATCACCGAGGACCATGAAAGTGTTGTCGCGATAGAAAAGCTCGTTATCAACACCG
>JAIESS010000207.1 GCA_019745755.1 Alphaproteobacteria bacterium | reverse complement strand
GCCACATCCACAATTTTACGGACTTCTTCATCAACAATTTTTGCCGTGGCACCGGACATGGATTTTGTTTGAGTCACAGAATGTCCTAAGAAAACCTCTTGCTGTGCTTCACCATAAGAAAGAAAGCCAAGGCTTTCACTCATACCCCATTCCGTAATCATGCGACGTGCAATATTCGTCACCATTCGAATATCTGACGACGCACCCGTTGTGACCTTACCCTCGCCAAAGATCATTTTCTCAGCAATTTGGCCGCCCATGGCGACGCGAATATCCGCGAGGAGTTTGTTCTTCGACATGGAAATACGATCATTCTCCGGCAGGCGCATAACCATACCGAGGGCACGGCCCCGCGGAATGATTGTTGCCTTGTGAATAGGGTCTGAGTCAGCATTATAAATACCCACAATGGCATGCCCAGCCTCGTGGTAAGCTGTAAGGCGCTTTTCATCCTCGCTCATGGCAAGAGACCTGCGTTCAGCCCCCATCATGACTTTATCCTTGGAAAGCTCAAGATCAAGCATATGAACAGCCGTTTTTCCCTTGCGTGCGGCAAGGAGGGCGCCTTCATTAATAAGGTTGCGAAGATCGGCACCGGAAAATCCAGGGGTGCCTCGTGCAATCACTCGAAGATCAACATCATCACCAAGGGGAACCTTGGCTGCATGAACTTTAAGGATTTGTTCGCGTCCATTAACATCAGGATTGGGTACCTCGACCTGACGATCAAAACGACCCGGCCGAAGAAGGGCTGGGTCAAGGACATCCGGACGGTTTGTCGCCGCCACAATGATCACACCCTCGTTTTCATCAAAACCGTCCATCTCCACCAAAAGCTGGTTCAGGGTTTGCTCACGCTCATCATTGCCTCCGCCAAGACCCGCACCACGGTGACGTCCCACAGCATCAATTTCATCAATAAAAACAATACAAGGCGAATTTTTCTTGGCTTGTTCAAACATGTCGCGAACACGGCTCGCACCGACACCGACAAACATCTCCACAAAGTCTGATCCTGATATACTGAAAAAAGGGACCTCCGCTTCACCCGCAATAGCACGAGCCAGCAATGTTTTACCTGTACCAGGGGGGCCAATAAGGAGTACACCCTTGGGAATACTCCCGCCAAGGCGTTGGAATTTTTGAGGATCTTTAAGGAAATCAACAACTTCTTCCAGCTCTGCTTTGGCCTCATCAATGCCCGCAACATCCGCAAAAGTCACACGTTTACGCTTGTCATCCATCAGTTTTGCCTTTGAACGACCAAACCCCATGGCCTTGTTCCCGCCGGATTGAATTTGGCGAAAGGAAAAGATAGAAAAGCCAATAAGAAGTAAAATAGGCAACCAGGATAAAAAGTAATGCAGCAGGGATGGAAGCTCTTCTTCGGGAGGTCCCGCCTCAATACGAACACCTTTACTCTCAAGTTTTTTAATGAGATCAGGATCATAGGGGGCAAATGTCGCAAAACTATTGCCATCCTTCATCTTACCGGTGATATGTTGCCCGCGAATCAGTACATCATTAATTTTGCCGTTGTCGATATTGTTGACGAACTCAGAAAAAACAATAGGATTTCCATGTTCCTTTGCTTTTGAGCCAGGAAACATCTGAAAAAGGCCAAAAAGCCCCACAGCAATAAGGATCCATATAATAAAATTTCGTGATGTGTTATTCAACGCGGGTGTCTCCTCGTGACAATATAAACTTATATAAGGCGTACATTTTCATTTCTACATGATTTTCGTTAAAGAATCATGAAAAAAGCAAAATAAAAGAGGAAAAAATAAGGAGAGCTAATGTTTTTTAGTTCATCTTCTCTCAGAAGCTGATTCCATTTTGTAAAAAAAATCCTGGTTTTAAGGGGTTAAACACTCAAAACATCCATAACGGTCCTCGGGAAAAAAGGAAAAAGCGGTGTTCTAGGGTTTTCTGAATCATTATAAAACGTGAGTGGCGCACCCGTATAGTAGGGTAATGTAAGGCATAGACCATTGTACATGGATACATCAACTTTTGTCATAATAATGCCACGCAAAGGGATTATCGCAAGTTTTTCGGAGAGCATTATGGACTCACAACAATCAAACCCCGCTGATTGTATCCAAAGAAATTGAAGTTTTTTTTCTGCTTTCAGTAATATTTCCATCCAGGGTGGTATATTTTCTTGTGCGTAAGGATTCCATCCAGGTGTGTCTATTATTATATAATGGTTGTGATTACCTTTGTTCAATTTCTTGGGATCAAAAATAGAATCCTTGCTTATTGTGTGAAGTGTCGCGGCTTCCCCACCTTTTTCTGAGATAAAATGATTTAAAAGGGATAATAACTTATGAGCCACAAGGGTTTTTCCTGCACCATAATTTCCAAGTAGTACAATAGGTGTGCGTGTGTCAAAAAGGTCTTTTATAGAAAGCTCAAAACCAATCAAATCAAGTAATGCATCGCTCATAGGGCAGTGTGGGGGGAGGAGGCTTATTTTTTTCATCCAGGCCTCTACAAAATCGTCAGGAAATCGGTGGAATTTGGCAAGGCTATCAATTTGTTCAATGCGCCCGATACTTGATTCAATGTTATGAAACCGCATCACGCTGTTCGCAGAATTATCGTGTGCATCGTTCATGGCCGCCCCCACTTTCAATCTAAACGTCAACACAATAATGCCCCTAAAAAGCTTAAGAATGTGTTAAGCGCAGCGTATCTATGCTACAAACAAAGAGATTATTAGAGGATGAAATAGTACTGACGTTTTTTTATGCATGATATTAAATTACCTGCTGTGGACCTGGCGCCCCTTGAAACAAGTATTGGCTATGTTTTTAAGGAAAAGCGTCTATTAAAAAGCGCATGCCATCATAAAACCACTCGTAGTAAACAAAAAAACAAAGATTTTGAACGTCTTGAGTTCCTTGGAGACCGCGTTCTTGGTCTTGCTATGGCGGATATTTTGTGTGCGACCTATGCATCCGAAGATGAGGGGGATTTGGCAAAACGTTTTGCTGTTCTTGTTTCAAAGGAATGCTGTTTAAAGGTGGCGCAAGCTCTTAATCTTCCCTCCTACTTAACGGTAAGTAAAGCGGATCTTACGCCACAGTCCAATATTCTTTCTGATGCTGTTGAGGCTATCCTTGGTGCGATTTATAGTGATAGCGATTTTGGAACAGTAAAACAGTGCATTCATCAGCTTTGGCATGATCTTCTAAGTCAGGATCTAAAGCCACCACGAGACCCTAAAACAGCTCTTCAAGAATGGTCTCAGGCTAAGTTTAAGTGTACCCCTCACTATGAGCTTTTAGCAATGACGGGCCCTGATCACGCGCCAACATTCAGGATAAAAGCGCGTATTGTAAGACATGGAAAAACACCTCTCGAAGCCATTGGGGAAGGCCTTACAAAACGCCAGGCTGAACATGCAGCTGCACATATTTTATTAAAGGAAAATAACGTTCTATGACACATTCATCATCAACACGCTGTGGTATCGTGGCCCTCATTGGTGCACCAAATGCCGGAAAATCCACATTGACTAACGCCATCGTGGGGGAAAAAGTCTCCATCGTGACGCACAAAGTCCAAACAACGCGTCAACGCATTACGGGCATTGCTATGCATGGTGCTACTCAAATTGTGCTTTTCGATACACCCGGTATATTCAAGCCCAAGGTTCGCATGGAGCGCGCCATGGTAGAGGCTGCCTTTGATGCCGCCAAGGACGCTGACCTGCGTCTTTGGATTATTGATGTGGCGGGTCGTATTGATGAGGAAAATGCGAAAGAGATGCTGGAATCCATGGGCACACCTTTTATTGTTGTGTTGAACAAGGTGGATAAGGTGGATCCGGAAGTCCTTTTGAAACGCACCATGCTCTTTAATCATCCTCGTGTGGCCAAAGTTTTCATGATCTCTGCCCTTCACAATGATGGTGTACAGGATATTATCGATTATATCTGCAGCGTGCTACCAGAGTCTCCGTGGCTTTATCCGGAGGATTATATTTCCGATATGCCGGAACGATCCCTTGCTGCTGAAATCACACGAGAGCAAGTAATTTTGCAGCTGCATCAAGAGCTTCCTTATCAAACCTATGTGGAAACTGAAGCCTTTGAGGATTTTGATAATGGTAGTGTTAAAATTTCACAAGTTATTGCTGTGGCAAAAGACGGCCAAAAAGCCATCGTCCTTGGCCGTAAAGGGGAGCGTATCAAAGCCATCCGCGAAGCCGCTCAAAAGGAAATTGAGGCTGCTTTCGGTCGAAAAGTCCACTTGTTCCTTTTTGTTAAAGTAGTGGATAATTGGCAAGAAAAGGCTGACTTTTACAGGTTAACGGGACTGAATTATAAGGCCTAGAAACGCTGTGCACCCATTTTATTTTCTGCATTCTGTTATTCCCGCCTGTGCGGGACTCTCTTCTGAGAAGAGCCTCATATGAATCTCTGTCTTCACAAGAATGTTTAGGGTTGTTCTATGCACCAAATCAACTTGTACGTAATTAAAAGCACAGAGTAGCAAACAAAAACCCTTTTTTAACGCGTCTATCTTCTCTATTATGGTCATAATCTATAACAAATCATAAAAAAACATGCATTTTCGTCTTTTAATCCCTGTCCTTTTTGGTTCAGGCCTCTATTTTCTGCCCGTTCCAGAGGGTCTTGACCCCAGAGGATGGCACCTTTTTGCCATTTTTGTCGCAACGATTGCTGGTATTATCCTTAAAGCCATGCCTATGGGCGCCATTGCTATCTTAAGCCTCCTCGTTGCCACCCTCACAGGGACCATGGATCTTAAAACACAAGGGCTTTCGGGGTATGGTGATGATATTATATGGCTTGTTGTGTACGTATTTTTCATTGCCAGGGGATTCATCAATAGTCAGCTCGGCACACGGGTAGCCTATATCTTTATTCGTGCTCTTGGTCGCTATAGCCTTGGTCTTGGCTATGGCGTTGTGCTTACTGAGCTTCTTGTTGCTCCCCTTATTCCAAGTAACTCTGCACGGGCTGGTGGTATTATTTACCCTATCCTCAAATCCATGGCGGAATCTCTCGGTAGTCGACCTGGTGATGGGACAGAGCGAAAAATCGGTAGTTTTTTGATGCAGATCAGTTACCACGCTAACCTTATCACAAGCGCTATGTTTTTAACGGCCATGGCGGCTAACCCCATGGTGCAAAAAATTGCCGCAAGTGCTGGCGCTCACATTACATGGAGCAATTGGTTTATTGGCGCCATCGTTCCGGGCCTCGCTAGTGTTATTGTCATGCCCCTCGTTATTTATTTTATCTATCCACCCGAGGTCAAAGTACTTCCCAATGCCGTTCAACTGGCTAAAGAAAAACTTATTGAGATGGGGGCCATGAAACCTAAAGAATGGATTATGATTTGTGTCTTTTCCTTGATGCTGGGCCTTTGGATTTATGGGAAGAATATTGGCATTAGTGCAGCCACGACATCCCTTTTAGGGCTCTCCCTTCTACTGGTGACGGGCGTTCTTACTTTTGATGATATGTTGAAGGAAAAGGATGCGTGGCATACCCTTATTTGGTTTGCCATTCTTGTGACCATGGCAAATTACCTCAGTGAGTTTGGTTTTGTCGGATGGTTCAGTGGTGGTGTAAGTGGTTATGTGAGTCAGTTTGAGTGGCATTGGGCTTTTCTTATGCTGGTTCTTGTGTACTTTTATAGCCATTATTTATTTGCGAGTAACACGGCCCACGTTAGCGCTATGTACGGTGCATTTCTAACCGTTGCCATTAGCATTGGGACACCCCCCCTTGTTGCGGCGCTTATCTTTGGGTATTGTAGCAGCCTCTTTTCTCACATGACCCACTACGGATCATCGTCCGCCGTTGTTTTGTTTGGGACAGGCTATGTTCCTGTGACAACCTGGTGGTTTCTGGGCTTTATTATGAGCATCGTCAGCCTCGTCATCTGGCTTGGTCTTGGTGGTCTTTGGTGGAAAATGCTGGGCTGGTGGTAAGAAAAAAGCCCCATTACTGGGGCTTTTTTTATAAAAAATCATTTATGTACTTGTTGTTGTATCTTTCTCTTCTTTGGACACGATCGTTGATCCTGTATTCCATTTTTCCTTCGGAAATGTTTCGCCTTCTGCAGCATAGACTAAGAGAACATAGACGTTTTTCACATCTTTATACGTAAAGGCTGCAGCATTAGGACCAATAAGCATTTTCTCATAGACCTCTTTTAAGATGGTCTCAGGTGTTCTTTTAGAAACATCGGCGCCCACAATGCTAAGACTTTGCACAGGGTCCTTTGATCCTCCTTCAAAAAAAGTTGTCGTACACTGAAAGGTAAGGCTTAGATTACCAAGAGCTTCGGAGACGGCGCTTATTTGTTCCCATTGGTTTGTATCACTGGATTTCCTATTACTTACCAAATTTTTGAGTAAATCAGGCGTTAAAATCAGCGTTGTTTTACTATGAACTTCTTGGGAGCCCTCTTTGCCAAAAGCACCTGTGTGTCGAACAGTATCAACGGTCGATAACTGAGGCACATTTCCAGCGCCACTAAACTCTTGTGTATCAATGCGTGGTCGTGAGAATTTACGTAAATCAACAAGTATAGGTGCATCCTCTTGACATTCTTTGATATAAGAGGCAAGCGCTAGTTCAATATTTCCAAGAGAATCTTTTTCTGATTTTGCAAGCTCTTCTTTAAATTTATCAAAAAGACTTCTCAGTGATCCTGTCGCATGGAAAGAGTATGAAAGGTCTTTTTTTATCTCAGGGTATGAAGCATCTTTCGGACATGTTCGAAAAATTTTACCATTGTAGGGTGTAATGACTGATCGGTTCTTATCAGAGTCATCACTTGACCAGGCATTTCCAAAAAAAGAGGCGGTGAGAGAAAGTATTGCTAAAATTTTTTTCATTTTTATCTCATAATGTTATGTTAAAAACAAAGACACTATTAGGCAAAAATTTCTAAAAAGTAAATTAAAATTTGCCCTTTTTTAGCCCCCCTCTCTAAATGCGCATAGGCATAATGACATAAACACTTTCTGTATTCCCGACACCTTTGATGAGGGCAGGGCTATTGCCATCACTGAGGGCGACCTCTGTTTCTTCTTCGTCAATTTGCTGTGTAATATCGAGGAGATATTTTGCGTTGAATCCAATTTCAACGGCGTCTGTGCTTTGGTAGTCCACAGGAATATCTTCATGGGCACTGCCGAGTTCGGAACTGAGTGCCGAAAGAGTCACTTGATTTTCGTTCAACTCAAGCTTGATTACACGAATTTTATCGCTCACAACCGTAGCGACACGATCTACAGCGCTGGCATATTGCTTTGTTGGTACAAAAAAGATGCAGTTATTTTCCAAGGGGATTGCTTGCATATAATCAGGGAAGTTTCCATCGATAAGGCGTGAGCTCAAAGACGCGCTACTAAAATGAAATTCAATGCGCTGAGCTGACAAGCTTACCTTGACATCGCCTGATGCATCCTCATCGAGCAGTTTTCGCGCTTCATTGACAGTTTTACGGCCAATAATCACACCAGGCATATCCATGGATCCAGAGGGTGCTGTAATCTGTGTAAAGGCGAGGCGATGAGCATCTGTTGCCACAGCACGCAGCAAATTATCACCCGGAATCGTATGCCAATAAATACCATTGAGGTAATAGCGCGTTTCCTCCGTCGCCATGGCAAAACGAGGCTTATCAAATAATTTTTTAAGCTGATCTGCCTTAAGGGTAAAAGTAATAGGAAGATCGCCAAAAGATAGTTTTGGAAAATCATCAGCATTTAAAAAGGCGATTTTAAATTTGGAGCGCCCCGCATGAATGTGAATCTGGTTTTCCTTTACAAAAAGTAGAACTGTTTCTGCGTCGACTTTACGAATGATATCGAAAAACATCGATGCCGCTACGGTGAGCTGACCTGGCTCTTCCACCATGGCTGGGATTTTCTCAATAAGATTAAGTTCCATGTCTGTGGATGTCAGTGTTAATGTGCCGCCCTCTGCATCCAATAAAACATGACCAAGAATAGGAATCGTATGACGCTTTTCCACAACGCTTTGGGCATGAGAAAGTGCTTTGAGAAGTTGTGTTTTTTCAATGGTGAGGCGCATAAAAGTGATGTCCTTTCTTTTTATTTGTTATAAGTCGTATGTTTTATTGGAGCCCTTGGCGCAAAATGCCAAGATCACTGGCCAGTTCTGGATCTTTTTCCATAAGTTCCTCTACCTTGCGCACAGCATGAATAACTGTCGTATGATCACGGCCGCCAAAGCGACGGCCAATCTCTGGAAGGGAGCGTGGGGTAAGTGTTTTTGCAAGGTACATTGCAATTTGGCGAGGGCGTGCAATATTTTGAGAGCGCTTTGCTGAATGCATTTCTGTAAGTTTAATATTGTAATACTCCGCCACGCGTTTTTGAATATCATCAATAGTCACACGGCGGTCATTGGATTTTAAAAGATCACGCAGAACGTCGTGTGTACTCTCAAGTGTAATCTGACGTCCCACAAGAGTAGCGTGAGCGGCAATACGGGTAAGTGCTCCTTCAAGTTCACGTATATTGGATGACACTTTAAAGGCGAGCAACTCCATCACTTCCTTGGGGATGGGAACGGTTAAAGTTTCAGCCTTTGCCTGAAGAATGCCAAGGCGCAGCTCATAGGTCGTTGGGTGAATATCCGCAACAAGGCCCCATCCAAGGCGGGATTTTAAACGGTCCTCCATACCTTCCAGGTCCGATGGCGATTTATCAGCAGAGACAATGACTTGGTGCTTTTTATCAACAAGCGCATTGAATGTGTGAAAGAATTCTTCTTGGGTGCTATCTTTTCCTGAAATAAACTGAAGGTCATCAATCATCAGTACATCGACGTTACGAAAGAGCTCCTTAAAGGAGACAGTGTCGCGAAAACGAAGGGCACGGATAAACTGATACATAAACTTTTCAGCGGATAAGTATAGGACATGACGTTCCGGTTGATTCACCTTGATGTGCCAGGCAATAGCATGCATGAGATGGGTCTTACCAAGGCCAACACCACCATAAAGGAATAACGGATTAAACTGTACTTCGCAAGATTCTGCTACGCGGCGCGCTGCTGCATAAGCAAGCTCATTGGACTTCCCTACAACAAAATTATCAAAGGTAAAGCGCTGGTCTAATTGAGCGCTGATATGCTCTTTGAGGGCGGAAAAATCTTCTTCACCTCCCATAAGCCCGTTGCCAATTGTGTTATAAGCACTAGCAGACCGTGTATCACTTTCGCGCATCTCCTCTCTATTAGTGAGGATAGCCCTGTTTACTGTATTTGCAGGCAAAGGATGATTGTCTGATGATGTCTGCCCGTTTTCTGTCTCTTTTGCGGATAAGCCATGATCAACGATGAGCTCAATACGCTTAATACCATCATAAATTTCTTTGGATAAAGTAAGGAGCGAACCGAGATAGTCTTTATCAATCTGATCTTTTACAAAACGACCGGGCACAGATAAAATAAGGGTG
>JAIESS010000225.1 GCA_019745755.1 Alphaproteobacteria bacterium | reverse complement strand
TCTTTCAAAGGAAATTCAGCAAGAAGCCGGAAATTTACGTGACTTTGGAGTGAGAATTCTTCAAGGCTTATTAAAAAAATTACACTTTGAACAAAAGCATTGGTTTGATGGAACGGGTGGATCAGCATGTGGTCATGGGTCATACAATCTTTCTTTCAATTATTATAATGCTGACATTAAAGATAAGCCTTTTGGCATAGGCGAGCATACTGATTGGGGAATGATAACTCTTTTAGATACGATACAGCCTGGGTTGCAAATTAGAATTGATAATCAATGGCGTGATATTTCGGTGGATGACGATGATTTGATTGTAAACATTGGCGAGCCATTTACATACCTTCTTTCTCATGTTAAGCCTGGCATTCATAGGGTTGTGAATCAGGATGTAGGGGTAAGGACATCTATAGCTATGTTTATTAATCCTCGCATCGGGCCCTTTAAAGAATCAGCAAAACGTAAAGGACAAGAAGGCATGATATATTCATATAACCCTGAAAAGAACATGCTTGTTGACGGAATAACGGTTGTTGACTATTTCGAGAATGTAAGCAATCAACTCTTGGGCACAAAGATTTAGGGCCCCCACAACAATGGGGAGATAAACGAGGCGTAGAGCAAACGAAGGAGTATTTTAAGTAAATGGAAAAAATCATTGTATGTAAGTTGAACACATAAGAAACTTTGACATCCTTCATATGGCATTTTTTATATAAGACCTCACTAAAAAAGCTATCGAATTACGGTGTGAGGAGACAGATTAGAGTGAGTTCAAAGAAGTTATAAAAGATTTTTCTTGTTTTCTGATGATTTCTTAACCTCCCCAGTGATATCTGTCCCTAGTGATTAGTAAAATCCAGTGAAGGGGTCCATAACGGAATCTGTCTATGTTAGATGAAGCAGCACAATGCTCCTTCATAGCCTCAGGTGGGTGATTCCAGCGAGGTTGGTTATATCTCCAATCAACACGATGGCGCACGATATCCCCCGGATATCATACGTCGAGGTTGTTTTGGGATAGTTCATGTCGTGGCTGTAACCCACAAACCCTATACCTATTTGTCATTCCAGTATCGTGTTGAAAATGTCATTCATATGCTCTCATAGCGCTCTTTGCGATCATTTATAAATTTGCTATACTTGAAAAAAATTTACCTAATCATTCCCATGCCTGATTTTCTTTGGCAAGCCTTTATAACATTGCTTGTGGTCATTGATCCTTTTGCTGTTGTTCCCATGTTTGTGGGGCTTACACGCAATGAAACCCTGGCAAACAAGCGCAAAACAGCCCTTAAATCCTGTACCATTGCAACAATCATTCTTCTCTCTTTTGCTTTTGCGGGAGATAAACTTTTGGACGCTATGAGCATTTCAGAGCCTGCTTTTCGTATTGCAGGAGGATTTCTTTTGCTCCTTACAGCCATTGATATGGTCATGGCAAAATCACACTCGGGACTTGTTTCCACAACAACAGATGAGGATGAGGAGTCTGTCATGCGCGATGATGTATCGGTTTTTCCACTTGCCATTCCTATGATCGCGGGCCCCGGCGCTCTTACATCCCTTGTCGTACTTATGCGTCAAGCAGAATCCATGCCTTTTCATATAACATATGGTGTTGTGATTGTTTTGCTTATCGTGTTGGTCCTTACCTATATAAGCCTTCTGCTAGGCGATCAGCTCATGCGCATGCTTGGCGTGACGGGAACCAATGTTCTCACTCGTGTGTTTGGTATTATTCTTGCCGCTCTTGCTGTTCAAAGCATTATTAATGGCGTTGTCATTGTCATCAAGGGACTCATGTGATAAGTCCCGATTTCAGATTGCTCTCTACTTTCCAGCTCTATAAGATAGGCTATGATAAAGAATGGGTATGTAGGTGACTTTTTTTATCACCTCTGACCTTTTTTGACATATGTTTTTCTAAAATAATAGAAGTTGCCCCATGAAAAATCCTTATTTAAACAATAATACACTCACGTCTCTCGCGAGGCGGCTCTGGCAGGATCATATGTCCCATTATAAGGGCTATTTTAGCCTGGCTCTTGTTTGTATGTTTTTTGCAGCTATCTCAACAGCAGCTCTGCCCTATCTTTTGCAACCCGTGTGTGATGAAGTCTTTACCAATGGTACCATGCAGACGCTTACATTTTTTTGTGGTGCCGTTCTTGTTGCTTTTGTTGTTAAGGGCTTTGCTAGCTTTGGTGAGTCTGTGCTTATGAATTATATTGGGCAGAAAATTATTTCTGATCTTCAAAATCGCTTGTTTCGCCATCTTTTAAAATCTGATCTGAGATTTTTCCATGATCATGGAACAGGACAACTTATTTCCCATTTCACAAACGATGTGAACCTCATGCGTAATGCCGTGGCCCACACGATTATTGGGCTTGGCAAGGATTCATTGACGCTGATTTTCCTTATTGCATTGATGTTTTACCGTGATCTTTATCTTTCCCTTGGCACGTTTATTATTTTTCCTGTGATTTTTTACCCTATTATCCGTCTCGGTAAGCGGCTTCGTAAGGTAAGTCATTCTACCCAGGATTATTTGGGGGAACTAACAGGATTTTTGGGACAGATTTTTCAAGGTATTCGCGCTGTCAAGGCTTATAGCGCCGAGGATTACGAGATTGCACGTGCTGAAAATCGTGTGAAGCGTATTTTTCATTACCTGCACAAAGCATCCATTGCACGCTCATTATCGCATCCCATTGTGGAGTCTGTGGGGGGGCTTGCTATTATGGGGGTCATTGGTTATGGCGGTTATCAGATTATGCAGGGGGCAAGTACCACGGGAGAATTTGCCTCCTTTATTACGGCCCTTATTTTATCCTATGAACCTATGAAACGCCTTTCTAATATTAATGCCAATATTCAAGAAGGCCTTGCGGCGGCCAAACGCCTGTATATAATTTTTGATACAGCCCCAACCATTGAAGAGACGTCTAAGGCATCACTTCCTCAAAAACCTCAAGGGACCATTGAATTTAAAAACGTGACCTTTGCCTATGACAACAATCACCCAGTGCTTAATAATATATCTTTTACGATTGCCTCAGGAAAAAATGTCGCCTTTGTGGGGCCAAGCGGCGCCGGTAAATCAACGCTGATTAATCTCCTCCCTCGTTTTTATGATGTGAGTCAGGGGGAGATTCTTGTTGATGGGATCGATGTACGGCATTTTAAGTTCAAGGATTTACGCGATGCCATGGCCCTTGTGAGCCAAGAAATTGTTCTTTTTAACGAGTCAGCGGCAGCGAATATTGCTTATCCCAACCAAGACATTGATATGGAACGTGTCACAAAAGCGAGTAAGGACGCGGCGTGCCATGCTTTTATCGAAAAGTTCCCGCTGAGGTATGATGAGCTCCTTGGTGAAAATGGTAACCGTATTTCAGGGGGGCAACGTCAACGCTTTGCCATTGCGAGGGCACTTTATAAAGATGCACCTATCTTATTGCTTGATGAAGCAACATCGGCCCTTGATTCAGAGTCTGAAAAACAAATTCAAAAAACCCTCAAATCCGTCATGAAAGGGCGAACAACCCTTATGGTGGCCCACCGTCTCTCTACAATTATGGACGCTGACATGATTTACGTCCTTAACCATGGTTGCATTGTGGAAGAAGGAACCCATGACGAACTTCTTACACAAAAAGGACTTTATCACCAGCTCTGGACCATGCAGACGGAAGATGGGAGATAAGATCATAGATATAAATCTAATCAACTCATATTTTGTTTGCATTTATAAATATTTCATGTCTTTCAATACATAAAAAATCTATTTCAAATGATCCACGGGATTGAGAGCTGTTTTCCCTTGGCGGAGTTCAAAGTGAACTTGGGGCTCTGAGACACCGCCGGATGTACCAGCTGTACCCACTTGTTGACCCACAGTGATACTATCTCCCACTTTTACAGAAGCTTCTTTGAGGTGGCCATAAACACTTATTTTTCCGCCAGCATGTTTCACAAGGACAAGATTACCAAAGCCGCGGTGTTGATTGCCGACGTGGGCCACAACGCCATTATCCACAGCTTTTACAGCTGTTCCGGCGGGTACCGCAATATTAATACCATCGTTACGTTGTCCCTTTTGATCAACACCAAAGCTTTTAATCACCTGCCCTTGCACGGGCCATTGAAGTTGACCTGTACTTGCAGGAGCTGCAGGTTTTTGAGGTTGCTCAACGGTTTCAGCCGCCGCACCGGGGGCCCCCACTGTTACGGTTTCAAGAGCACCGCTCGCTGCGCCTACGCCAGCTCCCGCTGCATTACCAAGGCCGCCAGCAACGGATGTGGGTGATCCTGGGATACCACTTCCCATGGTGGGGAGCATGGCGGGGCCTGCTTTGTCTTTTCCTTCTTCAGCAGGAAGTTCCTCCACACTCACATCCCCTGAATCCGCAACACTGGTCACAGGTTTTACAGAAGGTTTAGAAGGTGCGCCAGGAGCCTTCTTGGCGCTTACAATAAGCTTTTGACCAATAAAGATTTTATACGGCGGTTTAAGGCGGTTAATACGAATAAGGGCTGCTTTCTCCATACCGTATTGTTTTGCAATGACGGAGAGTGTCTCGCCTCTTGCAACAATGTGGTATGGATTTGTTGATGGACTCATCACCACATCGGCAGGGGGTTCTTCACGGGCGCAACCTGTGAGGGCTGCTAAAACACCCACAAGAACAAGCTGTAGAAGGCGTTGTTTGAAAAATCCTGTACCCATCGTATTATACCTTTGTCTGTTGCTTTGTGTATTGTATTTATTTTTTTAGAGCAATGTAAATATCAAGCGTGACATTTGCATGATCGGCGGCGCGTTCGTCATAGACTTCAAAGTCAGTCCCATAACGTCGTTTTTCCATCTGATTTTGTTGTTCCATGAACCATATTTTTTGCCATAACTCCACACACACTTTTGGCATAGGTCCTGAATCACTTGTAAACTTAGCATACGTTTGGGCTGGAATTGTATGAGTTGTCATACCTTCAGGCACATCCTCAAATGAGGTTACTTCTTCACCAATAAAATAGGTATAGTCCCCGTTATAATCACTTTCATAATCCGTATACGCGCAATACGTTATGCCAGGGGTTTTCTTATTTTGAATATTGGCGGGCAGTCCTTGATGAAAATATTTTTGAACCGTCAGCGCAATAGGATTCGTTGTGGGATCTGCCTCAAAAATGTGGGCATTGTTCGTGCGTACTGAAATGCCTACAAGTTTCATTTCTGGGCGGTCTGTTATGACTTTTTTAACGTTTTCCATAGGGTTTCCTTTATACTGCTGCAGTGTTATCCGATAGGATTTTGGGTCGGTTCAATGATTGTCTGGCCGTCCATATAAGGTATGAGGACGTTTGGGATTGTTACAGAGCCATCGGCATTTTGATAATTCTCTAAGATTGCCACAAGGGTGCGCCCCACGGCAAGCCCTGAACCATTCAATGAATTCATAAGGGCCGGTTTGCCATCTTCACCACGGTAACGGGCATTGAGGCGACGTGTTTGAAAATCCCCACATTGTGAACAACTTGAAATCTCACGATACGTCTCTTGGCTCGGCAGCCATACTTCTAAGTCATAGGTTTTACTGGACTGAAAACCCATATCCCCTGTACACAGGGCTATGACACGGTAGGGTAACTCAAGTTTTTGCAAAATGGTTTCAGCAGCATTTGTCATGCGTTCATGTTCATCATTTGTTTGATTCGGCATGGTGAGACTGACAAGCTCTACTTTTGTAAATTGGTGATTGCGTACCATGCCACGGGTATCTTTGCCCGCTGCTCCCGCCTCAGACCTAAAACATGGGCTATATGCACATAGACGTAGGGGCAATTTTGCTGCGGGTAAAATTTCATCCCCCACAAGGGCTGTGAGTGATACTTCTGCTGTGGAGATCAGCATATGCCCTGAATTTGTCGCAAACATATCTTCACGAAATTTAGGCAAATGCCCTGTGCCTTGGAGTGTTTTCTCCAGAACAAGATAGGGTGGATACACTTCCGTATAACCGAATTCCTTCACATGGATATCCAGCATAAACCGTGCAATGGCACGCTCCAATTGGGCAAGCTTTCCATAAAGGGCCACAAATCGTGCTCCTGAAATCTTCGCTGCACGTTCAAAATCCATAAGCCCCAAGGTTGCCCCAAGCTCATCATGGGCACGGGGTGTAAAAGCAAAGGTTCGTGGCGTTCCCCATGTACGCAAAACGACATTATCACTCTCGCTCTTACCTTCTGGTACGTCATCTAGGAGGATATTCGGAAGCATAGCCATGATCTTATACAGCTCTTCCTCAAGATTTTTCGCGGCGGTCTCCGATGCGGCAAGATCATGTTTAAGTTGCTCAGATGCAGCGATGTTGCCTGTTGTATCCTTGCCCTCGCGCTTTTGTTGTCCAAACTCCTTGGCAAGGCGGTTGCGTTCTGCTTGGGCTGTTTGCATGCGGGTTTGCTCAGATCGAAGCCTTTGATCAAGCTCAATAATAACAGCAGACGGACGATCTATAGAGCCGCGACGTTCCATATTAATGTCAATAATGTCAGGGTTTTGGCGAATCAGTTTGATATCGAGCATGGCTATTTTTGATAAGGGCCCTAATGTTTAGTTTCAAGAAACCTTACCATAAGAATAGACAGCCCATAAAGGAGAATCAACGGCAACGCAAGACCAATCATACTTAATAGGTCCGGTGGCGTAATGACAGCGGCAAGGGTAAATATTCCAACAACGGCAATGCGCCATTTCTCAAGCAACCCTCGCCAGGTCACGAATCCTGTGCGCCCGAGAAGAGACAGGACAACGGGAAGCTCAAAACATATGCCAAAAGCAAGGATAAGGCGCATGACAAAGCCCAAGTACTCATTGACCTTGGCCTCAAGCTGGATGGCGAGCATTGTTTCCGTAGCAGGGGATTCAAAGCTTAGGAAAAAGCTATAGGCAGAGGGAAAAATAACATAGTAAGCAAAGGCTGCGCCAAGGAAAAAAAGAAACGGAGTGGCGATTAAAAAAGGAAAAAATACTTTCTTTTCCTTATGATAAAGGCCCGGCGCCATGAAGGCCCAAATTTGGAGAGCAAACATAGGAAATGTCACAAAAAATCCGGTAAAAAGGGCAACCTTGAGATAGGTTAAAAAGGCTTCCGTCAACCCTGTGTAAATAAGCTTCCGATTTTGCCCTTGCAGCAGCTTCGTGAGAGGTGCCACCAAAAACTCAAAAACTTCCTGGGAGTAATAATAACTTACCCCAAAGGCCAAAAGGAACACACCTAAGCAATACATTAAGCGTGTGCGAAGCTCGATCAAGTGGGCAATCAGGGGCTGAGGGGCATCATCGGGCGCACACATCTCATGATCGATATGTGTCGGCGTAAACGGCTCGATGATAGGATCAACAGGGGTTTCTGATTTAGCGCGGTTTGTTTTGAGATTCATTATCAATATCGATGGAGGCTTGGTTGATGTGCTCTTGAAAAACGGCTTGGAGTGCTTTTATTTTTGCTGCCCATTTGCCAAGAGTTCGAAACAACAAGATGAGTTCCTTAGGCCCTAAAAAGATAAGGGCGACAATGGCAAGAAGGAAAAACTCAGACCATGCAAAATCGAGCATTAGTCTTTGTGATCAATAATTGTAACAGATGATGACCGATCATGCGGTGTCGACACATGATGCTCATCCGAAAAATGATCCTCACGAGGAGATGATTTTTTGTCTTCCTCTTTCATACCATCTTTAAAGGCTTTTAACCCTTTTGCCATATCCCCCATAATTTGTGGAATTTTTCCTGCTCCAAAAATGACGAGAACAATCACAAGGAGGAGAATTAAATGCCCCATACTCAACCCCATACGCTACCTCCTTATTCTTTATGTCGAGAAAAACTATCGCTTGAACGCATTCTTCTTAAACAGCGCTAAAATGATTGGAACTACTTTAACCTCAAATGGAATCAAAAAGCAAGACTACAGTGCCCCTTGCGGCCCCCTTCACCCTTTTATTTTTGTATAGCGCCAAATCGTTGCAGGAGGAAAGTTGAGAAGAACATGCCCCACACGTTTTTTCTGAAGGCCTAGTTTTTTAGCAGGCAAGGGAGACAAAGGCCCATAAGTGAATTGTAGCAAGCTTCCTTCTGGTTTCATGATTTGAAAACTTGACTGAATAAGATTCATTTGCTCAAAAATCGTCAGATTCATCATAGGAATACCTGAAATCACTGTATCCACGTGACCAATGACATGCTCCGGAAGAAGACAGCTAAGATGACACGCGTCCCCCGTTATCACATGGATATCACTGGGGAGCTTTTTTTTGAGAAAATCGGAAAGAGACGGATCAATCTCAACGACAAACAGACGATCAGGTCGCACCCCCGCGCGGAGCAATGCCATGGTAAGGCTTCCTGTGCCCGCACCAATTTCCACAAAATAGGGATCCCCCGTCAGATTAATTTGCTTAGAAATAAATTTACCCAGAGCTTCAGAACTTGGCACAAGAGCCCCAAGAGCTTTAGGGTTTTTCACAAGTTGTTTGAAAAAAAGAAGATTTTCTTCGCGCTTACTCTTTTTTTCTGCAGTGAGTGGCATAAATTAAGCAGCCTTTAAAAGGGGATCTTGTTGTTTTTTATAACGCCAGATAAAGGCCGGCGGCATATTAAGCCACAAGGAAGCAAGTTTTCGTTGATCATAGGGCATCCCGTCCAACGGTGACCAGTAATTATAGGTCAGATGAAGAAAATCACCACCGGGCTTTAGAACAGAAAACGCTGCTTCTGTAATATTACGACGTACATCTTCGGGCAAACACATAAAGGGAATGGTGGAAAAAATAACATCGACATGACCGATCCACTCTTGGGGGAGAAGCTCCTTCAGATATTGCGCATCACCCTGAATAAAATCCACACCAGGCACGGCCTTCTTTCCAAAATCACAAAGATCTGAATCAAGCTCAACGGCCTTGAGAGATTCAGGCTTCACACCTGCCTTGATAAGAGCACGGGTCAAACGGCCCGGTCCAGCACCAATCTCAACCATTTTAATTGTTTTTGGATGCTGAATACACGACGCTGCAAGATCTGCTAAACGATAAGAAATCGGCGCCAACGTCCCAAGCCTTCCTGGATTTTTAAGCCATCTTTTAAAAAAAAGAGCAGACTCTGAACCAATAAGAGGCTCACTCTTTATATGTTTGGACGGATGCATACATTTTTCCTTCACCCCGTGACCCCATAAACATTTATACCGTACATTCAAAACCACATCAAGAGCATCCATACAGCAAATAGATAACGTGCCTATCCGCACTCAATTTGCTATGACTAGAGAAGTTCATCTCAATGTATAGTCAAAAGTTAGTCACCATGCTTAAAAA
>JAIESS010000203.1 GCA_019745755.1 Alphaproteobacteria bacterium | reverse complement strand
GTCTGCAAACCGTGGATCCTTGAGGTTTTTCTCAGACGCTTCCAATGTAACAGGCATGGTGGCAGCACTGGACATAATGCTGAACCCTGTAATGCCCGCAGGGAGCATATTTTTTACAGCAATTACAAAGCGTTGAAAACGAAAACCGCTTCCGACAAAATACAAAAAAGCAACATACACAACGATAAGGGATATGGCGAGGATGAACACCTGAAAATAGCTATGCACCAGTGTAATGAGGGATCCCTCATGCTGTAATTTTAACACAAACCCCGTGACATAGAGGGGGAGAACAGGAATAAATGTCTTGTGCAAGAACCATGTTACAGCCTTGTGCAAAGTAAGAGCGAAGGATTTTGCAGCCTCAATCTTTAAAAAGCTTGCAAGAAGCCCTGCACCAATACCCGTGAACATAGCCACATCGGGGGAGAGAAGTGCTGGTAGGTGCAGCTCAAAAAACGGCGTGACAATAATATCTTGAGCAAGTTTCATATCGCCCTTAAAGGGTGTCAGGATAGGGAGAAAGAGACCCGCTACACCGCCGGAGACCATCACAGCCACAATATTAGAGAGAAAGACCATAACCAGAATCGTCACAAGGAGCAAGGGCGCCTTCTTATTCAAACCAAGCAGAGCATCAAAAATGTAGGCAAAAATAATAATGGGAAGAACAGCCACCAACACATCCTTAATAAGACAGCTAGCAGTGTAGAGGCTTTGGATCACTGCATAATCAAGCAAATGCCCAAAGGAAAGCGCCGCCACAAGACAAAGAACAAGTTGGACCGGAAGGGGTTTAAGATAATTCAGGTATTTTAATAACATGGAATGCTCCACTCTCAGCACGTTTCACCATCCCTTATCAGGTGGTGATTTTATTCGGTTGTGTCAATGAAAAATAGATCCGCCCCTCAAGGGGAGGTTGGTGTGCGAGAGGAGAAAACAGTACAAAAATAAATCATGTGCTCATTATGACATAGCGTTGATATAAATCAAAGTTATTTTAAGAGATTTGTCGTTCTAAAGTTTTTTCTGTACGCTATTTTTTTTAAGCTATTATTCATCAGACGATTTACATCAAGAATTTTTTGAGTCGATCCATTAACTTCAGCCGATTGAGTCCTGCCTTTCTAATGGGTTCCACTATATGGCCGTTTTCATTCACAACAGTTTTGAGCCCCCATAAACCAAAAAGAGTTTCATCATCAAAACCGTAGCGTAAATCTCGCGCCATAATGTCGTAGGTGCCGTCCGCTCGTTTTTCAGCGGAGACAAAAAAATCACCTGACGTAAACCATTTAAAAATGCGATAGTCTTCCGTTTGTTTAAACTCTGTAAAAAGATGTTCGGGGGCTTTTTTCATGGATTGCCAACCGAAGGGAAAACTCCAAAAGGGGTCGTCCAGGTTATGAGCGGACCTAAAGCTCACCCTTACCTCATCTTTGAAGTGAGCTACGACGCGACGAAGGGGAAGCTGTAGCATGGTGGTATACACATTTAATTTGTACGGATAGATATTATGTGCATTAAAATTATCCAAGGTATGCGCTGTGACAATATCATTTATAGCGAGACCTATGAAAAGGTACGCTGTTGTAAAAAAAAGTGTTAATCCAGAATAAACATGAGATAAGGTGATACGCTCTTTCCATAGGATTCCCACGGCACCACTAATCAGTAAGGGCACGGTATAGACAGGGTCAATAACGGGTATAGCGGAGAGAGCAAATCGATGATCGGAAAAAGGAGAGAGAAGCTGTGTTCCATAAACAGTAAAAAGATCCAGAAGGGGGTGCGTCATAAGCCCTGCAATCATCAGGTATACCCAAATTCTTAAAGGATGAGTGCGTGCATGTCCGCGCCAAAGGCCGTATCCTAAAAAAATGCCCGCTATCACAGCAAAAAAGAGGGAATGGGTAAGACCCCGGTGATAAAGCATCTCAGCATAAGGATTGCTGGAGAGCTTCACAACGATATCGAGGTCAGGGATAAGCCCTGCGAGTGCACCGTATCCTATGGCTTTACGTCCAAGTGTGCGTTGAAAACCAAACTGTCCAACAACGGCGCCAAGGGCAATTTGCGTCACAAGATCCATAAAGAGTGCCTACAATACATGATTTTAAGGGTGGCGTTCCCGGCGAGATTCGAACTCACGGCCTCAGGATTAGGAATCCTGCGCTCTATCCGGCTGAGCTACGGGAACATCACTTCCTAAACTAATAGGATCACTACAAAATGTCTAGCTTTTGGTGATCCGCAAGCTTTTTTCTCATCTTGATGTTGTCTATTATTTATTGAATTTTTCTATGAGCCTCAAGGATTTTGTCTACAAGCCGTCCAACTTCATTGAGCTGGCTTTTTTTCTTCAATTCAAAGTTACGCAATTCTTCAAGAAATTCCTTATCCATGCGGGTATACTGTAATGAGTTATCGATGTAAGTTGTAAGAGCATTATTAAATGCTTCAACTTTTTGTGTGAAATTATTGGAGCTCTCACGCATCTGCCGTGTCACAGGAATATCTATTTGAAACTGTTGTAACGTTGTTAGCGCCGCTTCTTGCGCTTCTGCAGCTTTTCTGCGTTGTAATTGATTGTTCTCTCGTGGAATATCTTGTGCCGAATAGGCTGTATCAAGGCACATTAATGCTAAACTTGATGCTAAACAGAAAAATGTAATTTTTTTCATAAATTTTCCTTTCATAAAGACCCTATTGATCCTAACTCTATGCAAAAAGCTGTTCAATAAAATTTTATGAAATTTTTAAATTACTTTGGTGTTGATTGTTCTCCTCCACAAATACACTCCTAACAGAATCATGGGAATGCACAGAAGCTGACCATTGTTGAGGGGGAGAATTACTTGGCTGGATTGGGCAAGGGGATCTTTGAGGAACTCAATAAAAAAGCGTGATGCGGCATAACTGATAAGAAAAAGACCGCTGATGCGTCCTTGATATTGACGTAGGTCTGTTCGCATCCAAAGAATACTTAGTAGAGTGAGAAGGAAAAAACCTTCAAAAAAGGCTTCATAGATCTGGGTTGGATGACGGGGCAGGCCTTCTGTTCTTGGAAAAATCACACCAAAGGGAAGGTTTGTCGGTTTCCCATAAAGTTCGCCATTGATAAAATTCGCTATGCGCCCTAAAAAAAGCCCGATGGGGATGGCTACGGCAAGGTTATCAAGAAGCTGAAAATATCCCTTATCATGTTTTTTGCAAAACCACCCTGCCGCTAAAAGGACGCCTATAAGACCACCATGAAAGGACATGCCGCCCTCCCACACCATGAAGATTTCAATGGGATGAGATACATAATGGAGGGGGTCGTAGAAGAGCACATGACCAAGGCGTCCTCCCACAATAACGCCGATAACAAAACTACCATAGACAAAACGTTCAAGGAGGAGGCCGTCAAGACCATTTGGGAAACGACGCAGTAAAAATTTGCTGTACCTCACGACAAGAATAGCACTCACCATATAAGACAGTCCATACCAATGAATGGAAAAGGGGCCAAGGGTGATAGCTATAGGGTTAATATCAGGAAAAGGGATGGCCATAAGGTGAATCTAGGATGGGAAATATTGTTTACACTACCACTTTATGGTGGGGGGGATAAAATTTATTTTATATACTAAATATCAGTTTGCCTCGCTTCTTTTTTGTCTGAGGAAGATGATTTCTCTTTACAAGAATTTTATGGCTTTGCAGATTGCGAAGGGTTTCTTCTGTCATGATAACACCTTCAACATAAATCTCCTTAAGAGAAGGAATGGTATGAAGCACCTCCCAATTTGTGATGCCATAACAAAAAGAAAGATCAAGAAATTCAAGATAGAGCATTGCTTTTAATGGTCTAAGATCCGTTATAGATGTGTGATGCAGGTTGCAATAAGTAGCCCAGGGGTATTTATTGCACATTAGGAGTAGAGCATCATCTGAAAAGAAAGAAGGATTAATATTTTCCTGCAAAAGTATGGATAAAAAATCTTGCGTTGCTGCACCTTTTCGCGGCCCCCTCGTGACCCAATCATCAATAAAACACCAATTGCTCTTTACGATGCTAGGGATGACATGTTCCAAAAATTTTTCAAAAAGGGGTGAGCAGGCGTTCTTCCATTTTTTACAGACAAGTCGAAAGGATTCAATATTAAGAAGTTCCCTAAAGCTAGGATTACCTCGTGTACGCAACATTCGTGGATCATGTGTCGTATGTTTATTTCGTGATCCTTGGACAATCTGTTCCCGTGCGCTTTTAGATGCTAGACTGCATATACTCAGTATCAGTTCTTGAGGGACGGCATCAAAAAAAGGATGTTTTTTCGTCCAATTTCCCTGGGTACGTCGAACTTTATATGTTCTTGGGGGGGTATTATGAAATGTATCCATAGCATTAACGCTCATCCCTAAAAAAAGGGTGAGGGCGAGTCCTATTAATACCTTAAAACACACGTGTACTTATATCCTATCGGTAGGGATCATTTTTGAGAAGATAGGTATGCACATAATCCGCAATACCTTCATTTAATGATGTCATTGGAGCCGTGTAACCAGCACTACGCAGCTTTGTCATATCAGCTTTTGTGTAATACTGATAATGCTTCACAAGTTTTTCTGGCATAGGGATGAAATCAATTTGAGGGTCCCGTTTAATAGCCTTGAAAATACCGTGAGCCATATCGAGGAATGTGTGGGCTTGCCCTGACCCCACATTGAAAAGGCCAGAGACTTCAGAGGCATTCATGAGCCACAGCATAATATCTACACAATCATGAACGTTCACAAAATCTCTCGCTTGATGACCGTCGGCGATACCGTCTTTGTATGATTTAAAGAGACGTGCGGATCCATTGGTCATGATTTGTTTTAGGAGATGGGGGATAACACTGCTTTGCCCGCCCTTGTGATGCTCATTAGGCCCATACACGTTAAAAAATTTAAGCCCTGCCCACTGGGGCGGTGTGGGGGCGTCTTTAGATGCAACATGCTGGAGCATACTTTTATCGAAAAAGTGTTTACTCCATCCATATAAATTCATGGGGCGTAACTGCGCTAAGTACGCATTATCTTCACTATCGTCAAAACCATTTGATCCATCACCATACGTTGCTGCAGACGATGCATAGATAAAGCGCACGCGATGACGTCCACACCAATGGAAAAGATCAAGGGAAAGCCGATAATTATTAGCCATGACAAGATCGCCATCTGTGGCATCCGTGCTTGAAATAGCACCCAGGTGAAAAATAACTTCAATTCTGTTTTTATGGTGTTCCAGAAAAGGAAAAAGCTGATCGGGCCCGATAAAATCATAAAGGTCGCGTTTGGCAAGATTATGCCACCGATCATCACTGCCAAGCATGTCGCAAGCAACAACGGGTTTTACACCGCGTTTTTCAAGTTCAGCAACAAGGTTAGACCCAATAAAACCAGCGGCTCCAGTGACAATAATCATGATTGTTACACATAAAAAGATTTTTCTAAAAATGCAAGACCATAAGTCATATGTCAAGGGTATGTAGCTGTTGATGAATTTTTTTCAATACATCATGATAAGCTATACATGCCTTTAATCTTATCCTCCTACCTCGGCGGGGCGATTTGACCAAGATGCTTGAGCTTCACTTTGGGATAGACTTCACTTTGACCAAGAACGATGGTGGAAGGCCGGATGCGTTCTAAAATAGAACGGACATAGGGTCTAAGCGTTGTGGTTGTAAGAAGTACAGGCATCTCTCCTTGCAAAATAAGATCGTCAAAAATCTGCTTGAGGTTTGTGATAAACGTCTGGAGAATACTGGGAGGGAGTGCAAGATTCTTCACATCGCCGTCACCTACAAGCCCTTCCATAAAAATTTGTTCCCAGGTAGGCCCCAGATTCACAACACTGAGCATATTATCAAAATCCACATGGGCATAGGTAATTTGTCGCATAAGACGAAGGCGTACATGTTCCGTAATAATGGTTGTATTGCGTGAAAAGGCACAGGCTTCCGCAATGGCTTCTAAAATACTGGTGAGATCACGAATGGAGACGCGCTCAGAGACAAGATTTTGCAGTACGCGTTGAATAGTACCCACAGAAATTTGAGCAGGGACAATATCATTCAAAAGTTTTTTATAAGGATCATCCAGATCCTCCAATAATTTTTGAACCTCCGCAAAGGTTAAAAGCTCGCCCATATGATCTTTTACAATTTCCGTGAGATGGGTCGTCATCACGGTGGCATTGTCCACAACTGTATAGCCCTTTGTTTCTGCCTCCATTTTAAGGCTTGGTGTAATCCACACAGCGGGCAAACCAAATGTCGGCTCCGTTGTTTTTTCACCCTCTAAACGAATTGTTTGGCCATTTGGGTCCATAATGAGGAAATGCATGGGGCGCAGCTCCCCTCGTCCGGCTTCAAGCTCCTTAATCTTAATAACGTACGCATTACTATCGATATGCATATTATCTTGAAGACGTACGGAGGGAAGAATAAAGCCAATATCACGCACTAGTTGAGCGCGTAGGTTCTTGATCTGATCCGTCAGACTTGGACCCGATGATTCACCAAGGAGGCTCACAAGACCATAACCAAGCTCAATTTTAATATGATCCATGGTGACACGCAAAGATTCTTCTTTGGGTGCTTGTGTCTCAAGATCCTTTTGTTGTTGGAGGAGTTGCATTTCTTCATGTTTGATATCGTCCTGACCTTTGGAAATTTTCCAAGCCGCACCCCCCGTTACAAGGGATAGAATCAAAAAGGGCAACATAGGCATTTGGGGAAGAATACACAAAAACCCCATCAAGAATGAGCACAGGCCAAGGGCTGTTGGATAGGCCCCAAGTTGTGCAAAAAGTGCCTTATCTGCACTTCCCTCGACCCCCGATTTTGATACGAGTATACCCGCCGCTGTGGAAACAATGAGGGCGGGGATTTGTGTGACAAGGCCATCACCTACAGTAAGCAGTGTATAGGTTCTTGATGCATCACCGAGGTTCATGTCCATCTGGGCTACACCAATAATAATACCGGCGATAATATTGATAAACGTGATAAGTAATCCTGCAATGGCATCACCGCGTACGAACTTTGCCGAACCGTCCATGGCACCAAAAAAATTACTCTCACTCTCAAGTTCTTTACGCCGCGCCTTCGCCTCTGCTTCCGTAATGAGGCCTGATGATAAATCAGCATCGACGGCCATTTGTTTACCTGGCATAGCGTCCAATGTAAAACGAGCAGAAACTTCGGCGATACGGCCCGAACCCTTTGTGATAACGATGAAGTTCACAATGATGAGAATGGCAAAGACGATGATACCAATGACAAAATTTCCCGCCATCAAAAATTGGCCAAAGGCCTGAATAACTTTACCGGCGGCGTGGGTACCCTCATGACCATAACCCAAAATAAGGCGTGTTGATGCCACATTAAGGGACAAACGAATCATAGTGGCCACAAGAAGGACCGTTGGAAAGGCACTAAACTCCAAGGGTTTTTGAATAAAAAGTGCTGTCATAAGAATAAGAATGGAGAGTGTTATGGACATAGCAAGAGCAAGATCCAGGAGAATCGCCGGTAAGGGAAAGACAAGCACAACGAGAATTGTCATGACGCCGAGGGCAAAGGCGATATCACCGCGCTTTCGAAGCTCGTTAAAGTTCGGCGTGTGAAAAATCATGGACCCAATGGACATTTGATTCATCATGGACGTTTATTCTCCGATGTCATAAGTGATCACTTTATTACACACTGTGGGCAACTTTATTTTTCATGGTTTCCTCATATTCTTTGAGTTTATTACGAAGGGTGCGAATGGAAATGCCAAGGATGTGGGATGCATGCGTACGGTTCCCAAGGCAATGACCAAGAGTTCCAAGAATAAGTTCCTTTTCCACTTCTGCCACTGTTTTACCAATGAGAATGGACCCCCCTTCTCCTTGTGCTATATGAGTTGCTGTTGTAGTTAAGGATGGAATACCAAGGTCATCTATTGTTATGACATTAGAGGGTGATAGTAATAATGCGCGATGCACAATATTTTGAAGTTCGCGCACATTACCGCGCCAGGGTTGCTCTTTGATAGCATTCAGCGCATCCTGTGAAAAAGTCTTGGGTGCTACAGCATTGAGTTTAATAAATTTTTGTAAAAAGTGCTTCGCCAAAAGTTCGATATCGTTTCTACGTTCACGAAGAGGGGGTAGGTGCACATTCACAACATTAAGGCGAAAATACAAGTCTTCACGAAATTCACCCTTAGCAATGGCATCATTAAGATCCCGGTTAGAGGTTGCTATAACCCGTGTATCCACATTGACAGGATGACTACCGCCAACGCGATCAATTTGCTTTTCTTGAAGTGCACGAAGAAGTTTAGCCTGAAGACGGGGGTCCATCTCGCTAATTTCATCGAGGAGGAGTGTGCCGCCAGACGATTCTTCAAACTTGCCAATACGGCGTGCTACAGCCCCTGTAAAAGCACCCTTTTCATGACCGAACAGCTCTGATTCTAAAAGATTCTCAGGAATGGCTGCACAATTAACCGATACAAAATTCTTGTCCTTACGTTTTGATTTTTGATGAATATAGCGCGCCATCACTTCCTTGCCCGTTCCGGATTCACCCGTAATAAGAACATTGGCTTCACTGGGAGCAATTTTATCGGCCATACGAACCCATTTCAACATGACGGGATCTTGGGTAAGAAGTGTAAGATCTTCTTCACACACAGCCGTTAAAACAGCGGCGATAAGTTCTGGATCTGGTGGAAAGGGTATATATTCCTTGGCCCCTGCGCGAATACTCGCTGCGGCTTCCTCTGCAGACGTAGCCACACCGCACGCAATAATAGGAATACTAAAACGTTCTGCTTGAAGGGATTTTGAAAAACTTTTTATATCGCATTTGAGATCAAGAAGGATAATATCCGTTGTTAATCCATCACGTAGGGCCTGGAGGGCATCGCGCGCCTCTTCGTAGGCGACAACTTTAGCACCTTTATCCAGGGCAATTTTTGCCGCTGTTGAGACATACCCTTCGAGTCTACCTACCAAAAGTACTTTCATGTTTTTTTATCTCCTTAACTTTTTTTACACTCTGTCTGCTTTAATAATTTCTGTCATGGTCACACCAAGGCGATCCTCCACAAGAACCACTTCACCGCGGGCAATCAGTTTGTTGTTCACATAAATATCAATGGCTTCACCCACACGACGGTCTAATTCCACAACAGCGCCGCGCCCAAGTTTAAGAAGCTGATTTACAGGCATGCTCGCCTTTCCAAGGACCGCTGATAGCTGTACCGGTATT
>JAIESS010000004.1 GCA_019745755.1 Alphaproteobacteria bacterium | reverse complement strand
ATTTTTAATTTCTTTAGGTACACCGACCGTAATCATATGTTTTCTCAATTTAATAAAGGAATAATCCTCTCTTTTTAACCCCTTTGTCCGAAGCTGTCATCCTTTTTTGAGAGATAATGACATTTCATATCAATCTTTTCCCTTTTTTCCATAAACGCGGATTAATCCCCCCTTTACCCCGTTTTCAAAAGTAGGCTAAGATAATCACAATCGTTTCTGAGGGGCATTGATGCTCATGACTTTTGTTTCGCGTTCCTTCATTAAAATGCTTTTATTTGTTGGCTTTATTGCCACAGGGATTACCTTGCTTTTTGGTCCGCTCTATGGTGCGTTCAAACACAATCCTGTGCTTAATACGGTTATTTTTTCTATTTTTGTTGTGGGTGTTCTCGTTAATTTTTTGAGTCTCTATCGCATTCAAAAAGAACAACGTTGGCTTGCGTCCTATGACCGGGGCCATGAGCGCTTTCCAGGAACACCAGAGCCCAAAATTTTAACACCCGTCGCCCTTATTTTTAATGAATCGAAAAATCACTATCTTTCCCCTATTCTTGTGCGATCCCTCCTTGCAAGCGTCGATGCACGCCTGGACGCCATGCGAGATGTAAGCCGCTATATCATTGGTTTGCTTATTTTCATGGGTCTCCTTGGTACATTTTGGGGGCTTTCCCAAACCATTGGTGCTATTGCAGGGGTGATTTCGGGCATTGACCTTGGTGTGGGAGATGTCAAAGAAGCTTTCTCTACCCTTAAGCAAGGCCTTCAATCCCCCCTCTCCGGCATGGGCACAGCGTTTAGTTGTTCGATGTTCGGCCTTGGAGGATCCCTTATTGTGGGGTTTCTGGACCTTCAAATTTCACGCCTTGCCACGGAATTTTATCACTGCGTTGAAGATCGCCTGACCTTACTTACAAAAGTCTCCACAGCAGATAGTTCCGATGCCGTGCATAGTGGCCCTGCTTACTTGCATGGTCTTTTAGAGCAAACCGCTGAAAACATGAATCAGCTTCAAAACCTTATTCGGCGTGGCGAAGATAACCGTACAAGCGTTATTAAGTCCATGCAGGGTGTTGGTGAAAAACTTACAGTTATGACGGATCAAATGCTTACGAATCAACAACTTCTCAAGAAAATTGCAGAAAATCAAATCGATCTTCAAGGTGCTTTGCAACAGTTTTATAAGGTCCAACAGCATTCACCCAATGATGATGCGATTAAACATCATATGCGCAGCATGGATGCAACCCTTTCAAAAATACTAGAAGAATCCATCGATGGGCGTAGTCGCAGCACTCAAGACCTCCGCAATGAAATCCGTCTTGTGGCGCGCACTATCTCTGCCCTTGCTGATGGTCAAGAAGTCGCAGCCTAAGGGCTTTTGGTAAAATACCCCTTTTTGAACGCTTGTTATTGTGAGCAAACTTATCCACAGAAAAATACTATATATAGTATTTTTTGTATTCTTGACATCTACATATTGCGACAACATTCTTTTAGTGTTTTCTAAAAGTTTGTCCCCATGTTTGCTGATTCTTTTTGGGTATCCCCTTTAAAAACTTCTCACATTCATTCCTTTTTAGATTACGTAAAGAGTATAGGATCAGGGATGACGCTTAGTCGCGTTATCATTTATGGCATGGTTCACTATACATGTATGACATTAGCCCACGTACAGACGAATATTGCTCATCATAATAACGAAGCTATAGCGCAAAAAACAATCATAGGGACAAGTGCTTTTGTTGATAGACAAGACATAACTATTCTACCGCAGAAGACATCATCGCCCCCTTTTATCTTTAACTATACTCAACAGGATGTGACGTTTCGGTATTCCGCCATCGAACCTCTTTTAGATCATGCAGTACCGCTGCACGTTGCTATGACGTCAATGGTTACCATGACTCCCTATACGGTAAACTCTGTTTTAAAAAAGTCTCTCTTTAGACTCATTAATAACCCCAAAATCATTGAATCCGATCCTATCGATTATTCTCAGTCTTCTCTCCACTTCGTACAAAAAACTGTGAAGCATCCAGTATCGCAAGGACCATGTGAAGTACCATTACTACTCATTGAAATTGTCGATGATGTTCCTCAAAATGCGCCACCTCCACAGCAATGTTTTTCCCCTATGACAAAAAATGAGGAGACACATACAGATGAGGCTGTGTTTATAGAAGAAGATGGCAATAATACGCCACCATCGTTAGAAACAATTGTTTTTTCTTCACAGAAAAGGGAAGAGAAAAATTTTGATGTTCTTTTGAATAAAGTAGGTGTTCCTCTAGAGCATGTTACTGCCTATCTCAACACCAATGCCGGTATTTATGATCCATTACCCCCTAAACTTGTGGATGATGTGTTTGCAAAGGCCCGTGAGAACGCAAAATATAACCGCAAAGAATACTGTAGTGACGGGCCTACTCATGAGTTTTATGAGGAGCTCGCGGCACAAACAAATTGGTTCAAGGCAGGGCGCCTGGCTGCGCTTATTGACCAAGACCAAGATCTTCCCACTGCTTCGCCTCATTTATCTTTGGGAGGAGATACACAAAAAATATGGTATATGTGCATGTATAATATTGAGAGCACCCACTGGACCCCACTTTTTGCAAAAGCCTACACTTATTTTGCATTGGATAAACTTTTGGATGATCAAATGATAGAGTTAGGCGAAGATTCTGATGATCGTGGTTATTTGCCGGAGTATAAACGTGACCTTCCTTTTACAGTGGGATATATATCGCAACGATTAGAAGACGACCGGTTTGATCAATTATAATGCCTTGTTCAAAAAATGGGCGAGTGTATATGGAGAGGGGCGTGGGGGCAATTGTATAAAGATTAGCTCGTATGGCATTTAGCCCCAGCCCTTGTTGAAGGTCAAAAAGTCTCAGATAAAAATATCAATATTATTTGTACCCGTTTAATGATGTGTCAAGGACCATTTGATTTCTTTGGGGGTATTAGCATTGAGTTCAAAGAGTGCAAAAATGACAAGATCCTCATCACCCAAGAATGATGCATGATCCACTGTAATTTCATCAATACCCGAAAAATGAAGGCGGTAACGACTGTTTTTTTCGCTGAATAAAACAACGGAGCATCCATCCGTAGCTATTTGTGCTTCAAGATTTTTGTCCACAATAAAACGAAGGGAGCCAAAGGCGCGTTGATTGACCCGTACTTTCTCACAGACACGCAGATCAATGTCTCCTGTGAGGTAAAGTTCCCGGGTGTGAAGATGGTTCATGTCATGGAGTTTAAGCTCAATGAAGGCATGATCATCATCGTGGTGCTTGTAAGTATGGGCCATGGACCTGCTCTGAAAGGGGCGGCCCTTTTGATTTTCAAGCATGATATCACAACATTTAATCAAACGGTCCTTGCCGTGAGACCATTCAAATTGAAGATTTCCAGAGGATTGAGCCGGGTAGTTGTGATATTTTGTGCGCAAAATAATGCTATTATTTTTGACCTGAAGACGCTCAAACCCTGCTTCTTCAGAGCGAAGAGGGTGACGTCCTTTGACATCAGAAAGGGCTAGAACCGTATCCACCATGGATGATGAGTATTGACTAATACCGGAGAGTGAGGATAATTTACCATCACCGTGTCTGAAAAAACGAAGGGGGGGCACCATTTTTGTGATGGTGTGTTGAAGTCTTGCTGCTTCTTGTCCTTGATGGCATAGACGCATGAAATGACGAAGCTCAATAAGATGTTTTAAAATAGCAAGCTGTGGATCGATCTCTGATTTATGGAAAAAACCATCATTCAAAAGAATGTGTTTAAGATGTTTATTAAGACGTTGAAAATAAGGCGCGTATTTTTGAACGGGAAGGTCGTAAGCAAGAGCGGTGAGGATAAGACCTTTGAGGGTTGTGATAGATTCATAGCTTGGTTCAAGCGTTAACGCTGGCACATGAAGATAGGTGAATTGATGGTAAAAACTTTTATAAAAAATGCGCAAAAAATCGTCATCTGCACTTTGTCCAAAAAACTCAAAATGATGCAACCATTGCGACAAGCGTTCACCAATCACGTGAGGAGCCCACGCAAGATGATTATAGAATGTATGGGTTTTGATCCATGTTACAATATATGAACGCATAAAACGACGGCTTTGGTTATCACCTATGGCGCGCAAATCTGACATCCATAAAAAAGACTGAAAATAGGTGGATTGGTTAATGTTTGTATCCATCCACGCATGCTTTTGTGGATGGTCCATAAGGCTACTATAACGATCCAAGAGGACATGGGCACGGTTAAAATCACCTGGCCATGGATGATTAGGGGTATGTTTAAAGCCAGGGTGCGATAGGCGTAAGTTGCGCAGCGTTAATGCGATAACGCTTTTATTAAAGGTTTTTTTTAACCCTGTCAGTCCGAGAAAAATGCTCATGAGGGGGACTTAGAAGCCAATTTAAGTTCTTGAATAGCACGCAAGTGATTAGGATGCTTAAAAATTGCACTCCCTGCAACAAGGATGTTCGCACCGCACTCAATAAGTTTGCCAGAAACGCTTGGTGTAACACCGCCGTCCACCGCAAGATCAATGGGATGTTTTTGCCTGTCAATGAGGGTGCGCACCTGCTGCACCTTGGTGTAGGATGAGGGAATAAAATCTTGTCCACCGAACCCCGGATTCACACTCATAACAAGAACATAATCAAGCATATCAATAACAGGCGTTAAAAACTCAACAGGTGTACCGGGATTGAGAGCAAATCCTGTTTTAACCTGATGATCCTTGATGAGCTGAAGGCTTTTGTGGAGATGCTGCGTCGATTCAGGATGAATAATGAGTGTATCTGCACTTGCCGCAAACATGGGAATAAAGGCATCGCACTTTTCCACCATGAGATGCACTTCAAAAGGAAGGGTTGTTTGCCCCTTAAGCGCGTTAATAATATGCGGCCCAAATGTTATATTGGGCACATAATGACCATCCATAATGTCAACGTGAAGACGGTCAACACCAGCTGACTGAACAGTATGTATCGCTGTCGTAAGGTTCAAAGGATCAGCAGCAAGAATGGACGCTGATATTTCGACGCTATCTACTTTATCCAATTGCATTTCTGTGTCATTTTCTAAGGTAATTCGACCTTTACCATAGAGCCTTTTGATGAATTTTTCATCAGCAAAAGAAGCCTACCTCGCACTTAAAAACAAAATTGCGTATCATAATGACCTTTATCATACAAAGGATGCCCCCGAGATATCCGATCAGGAGTTTGATGCTCTCACACAAAAGCTTAAAAAACTTGAGGAACAATACCCTGAGCTTGCTGTAAACACTGATGATGACAAACCCGGTGGTGCTGTTTTATCTGGTTTTAAAAAAATCACCCATAAAACGCCTATGTTATCCTTGGATAATGCGTTTTCAATGGATGATCTCTCAGCCTTTTTGGAACGCATGAATCGCTTTTTAAATAGGCCAACGGGCACATGCATCCCCCTTGTGGCAGAACCTAAAATTGATGGCCTGTCCGCATCATTGATTTATGTTGATGGCGTTTTGATCCAAGCAGCGACACGCGGTGATGGCGCTATGGGAGAAGATATTACAGCCAATGTGAAAACGATGAGTGATATCCCTTACACCCTTCACCCAGTAATACAAGGACGAGTCGAAGTGCGTGGCGAAATTTATATGCGTATCAGTGATTTTCATGCTCTTAATGTGAACCGTGAAGAGCATCATGAACCTCCCTTTGCCAATCCCCGTAATGCCGCTGCTGGATCTGTCCGCCAATTGGATGCGAAAGTGACCCAAAGTCGTAAGTTGCACTTTTTTGCCTACCAAGTGCTGGGTCATGAGACGTTAAAAACACAGGATCAAGCGATTCGTTTTTTGACGGATCATGGCTTTTCCGTCAATCCTTTTATTCGTACTGCAACAACCATCGATGATCTTATGGCTTTTTATGACGAAGTCAGCAAGGCTCGGGATGATTTGGATTATGAAATTGATGGCTGTGTCTATAAAGTCAATGATTTTAGTATCCAAGAACGCCTCGGTTTTGTAGGCAAGGCTCCGCGGTTCGCCATTGCCCATAAATTTAAAGCGGAAAAAGCCCAAAGTATCATTGAGTCTATTCAGCTCCAGGTGGGACGTACAGGCGTGATAACCCCTGTGGCCCATCTGCGCCCAACACTCGTCGGCGGCGTTGTCGTCTCCAGAGCAACCCTTCATAATTTTGATGAAATTGCGCGTAAAGATATCCGTAAAGGGGATCATGTGTGGGTTCAACGGGCGGGTGATGTGATTCCTCAGGTGGTTGAGGTGATAACAAGCATGCGGCCACAGGATAGTACGCCCATCACGCCGCCAACACACTGCCCTGTGTGTCATACAACACTTATTCAGGACAAAGTATTTTACATCTGTCCCAATACGCATGGATGCCGCGCGCAAGTCATCGAGCGTCTTATTCACTTCGTCAGTAAGGGAGCCTTCGATATTGTGGGTCTTGGTAAAAAACATATTGAATTTTTCTTTGATCAAAATCTTGTGCGTGAACCTTCAGATATTTTTATGCTAGAAGAGATTGATAAAAATTCACTAACTCCCCTTAGAAAAAGGGAAGGATGGGGCGCCCAATCGGCCGATAATCTCTTTAAGGCTATTCATGATCGGCGGACAATTTCTTTGGAACGCTTTATCTACAGCCTTGGCATTTTACAAGTGGGCAAAGGAATTGCAGGGTTGCTGGCCGCTCATTACAAGAATAGTGATGCATTCAATAACGCCATGAAAAATCTTTCTCAAAATGATGCAACGGTGATCAACGATCTTCTGCTCATTGATGGTATCGGCCAAAGCATTGTGGATGATATGGCTGCTTTTTTTCGTGATACACTTTCGAGGGAAATGGTCCGTAAATTGAGAGATTGCCTGCATGTGATGCCCTTTGAAGAACCCCAAAAACATGGATCCGCACTTACTGGAAAAACCATTGTTTTTACAGGGACATTGAGTATATCACGTCAAGAAGCGAAAGAATTAAGCCTTCGTGCGGGCGCAAAAGTAGCAGGATCTCTCTCTGCTAAAACAGATTACTTGATTGCTGGGAGCGATGCGGGCAGTAAACTCAAAAAAGCCCATGACTTAATGGTGAAGGTCTTATCTGAAAATGATTGGATGATGATGATATCATAATTATGTGGACGCCCTTTTACAGGGGGGCCTTGTATCAATATAGAGCCTCTAGTGGCCCTCCCGACCGTTACTCTCAGTGATTTTTCCATCTCTCCAACAGGGATTGTGAGGGCTAGTACGCCATGAAATATCCTTCTTTTTTAGGAAGGGCCTCTTATATAAGACTTTGCCTGATCAATAAGTTCATCGATGATCATCTGTGTAGATTGCTCCTCTGTGACCATACCCACGCTTTGCCCTGCCATGAGGGAGCCATTATCAATGTCCCCGTCCACAACGGCACGTCTGAGGGCACCCGCCCAAAAATGTTCAATTTCAAGTTGGCCCGCCTTAAGCTCAATCTCACCACTTTGAAAGCGTCCAATAATAGCCGTTTGAGTGTGTTGAAAAGCTGCCGTCGCTTTATTAGCAAGAGCGCGTACGGGTGTTACAGGAAAGCGTTCATCAAGTTGAACCGATGCGATGGCGTCCCGTGCCTTTGCACGGATAAATGCTTGTTTGAAGGCTGGGTGAGCGACACACTCATGGGCGCAAACAAAACGAGTGCCCAGTTGTACACCAGCGGCCCCCATACGTACATATTCAACAATAGCTTCGCCGCGCCCGATACCTCCCGCCACAAATACGGGGACTTCCTTGACATGAGGGAGGATTTCTTGGGCAAGTACGGATGTTGAGACTGGGCCAATGTGTCCGCCCGCTTCGGACCCTTCAATCACGAGGGCATCAACGCCCATACGGACAAGTTTTTTAGCAAAGGAAAGATTAGGGGCAAAGGCAATGACTTTGATATTGCCTGCCTTAAGATTGTCAATAATCGTTTGTGTGGGGAGACCCCCAGCGAGAACAACAAAGGATACGCCTTGATTCTTACATGCCTGGATGAGTTCTGTTAGCAGTGGATGCATGAGGATAAGATTGACACCATAAGGTTTGTCGGTGAGGGCCTTTGTTGCTGCAATTTCTTTTGCCAAAATGTCGGGTGGCATGGCCCCGCATGCGAGGACACCGAACCCCCCTGCATTCGATATGGCAGCGACGAGATTGCGTTCGGAGACCCAGGTCATGGCGCCACCAAGAATGGCGTGTTCTACACCGAGAAAATCGCGTCCTCGTTGCCATAAAGCCTTTAATGTACTCATGCAGTCTCTCTGATTAAATGATCATGAAGCAGTTGGATAATAGGCCGTGCGTGGTGCTCATCTGCCGTCAATGTCATTGTCATATGGGTTATAGCTGCTACTTCAGCAAATATTTGATTATCATTCAAGGTTTTTAACACTTTTGATCCAAGGTTTGGTTCTATTTTTGATCCAAGGTTTGCAGGTGAAGTGATTTTTTGTTGGAAACCATAACCAACAAGGGAGATCTTTACTATATTATGGATGACATTAATATCAGAAAACCCTAGTTCTTGTTGTTTTTTCTTTAACAGGGCAATCACTGGTACGAGGTCTGCTTTTGTGACAAGAAAACTTACAATGTTAGCATATTGACTCTTTGTCACCTGAGTCAATGATTGGGAGAGGCCCTCAATATGAATATGCGTATCCGCTATGATTGCAGAGAGATGTTTGATGTGTGTCTCTCGAAGGCCAACAAGGCTTATTTTGGCTTGGTTAAAACTATGGGCAATGCCTGAAAAGGGGCGACGGTCAACGGTACGTTCTTGCTGTATAATTTCAGTTCCTATGGAAGGAGGTATGTCAATAGTGTTTGCTAGGGTTGCTTCATTGGCAGTGTAGAGTGTATCAAAGCTTGACAGGACGCGGAGGCGCACATTTTTTTCAAAGGCATACGCCACGCATTTAGGTTGCAGGACCTTTGCGCCATGATCGGCAAGAATTTGCATTTCCTCAAAGGTAATTTTATGAATTTTTTGTGCGCTTCCGATGAGTCTTGGATCAGCTGTAAAAACACCTGAAACATCTGTGTAAATATCGCAAAAATCAGCGTTGAGTACACTGGCTAGGACGACGGCTGTCATATCAGAGCCGCCGCGCCCCAGGGTTGTTATGCGAGGTGTGCGATCGTTTGGATGAACCCCTTGAAATCCTGCTACGAC
>JAIESS010000170.1 GCA_019745755.1 Alphaproteobacteria bacterium | reverse complement strand
TCACCTCACCGATGATGCAGATACCCTAGCGAAAAAGATTAAGAAGGCTAAGACAGATGCGGATGTGATTGCCTCCTCCATGAAAGCCCTGGAGCATCGCCCAGAGGCGCGCAACCTCGTCAATATGTTGGCTGCCCTCACCCACCAAAAACCGGATGAGGTGTGTGTGGCGTTTGAGGGACAAAATTTTTCAAAGCTCAAAGGGGCTCTCATCGATTCCCTCCACGCAACCATTCTTCCCATCGGGGAAAAAATTAAGGGGTATATGGAGGATCAGACATACCTTCAATCTGTGTTGAAAGACGGGGCCGATTACGCCAATGCCCTTGCCAATAAGCATATGAAAGCAATTAAAGAGTGTGCTGGGATTTAAAAGGTGCTGCCTTCAAATTTAGGAGCCTTTCAAGGCTAATTGCAACACTAGTATTGTGTAATGCTATATCATATACACCTTCGATAAAGAGTGTCAGATTATAATGCTGTAAAATATTGTAAACTACCATTAAACGAAAAATGATGGGACAGATCGAACGCATGGAGGGGTATACCCAAAAAATCAGCCATAAGGAATGCATTAAGACATGCGCTTAAAGGTTCCCTATGAAACAGCATTAGATTTGCCGGGACAAGATCTTCACGGCATGATTAAGAATAATCTCAAAGAAACTCCCACGAACATACCATAAAAGAAGAATTTTTTGAGACATATAAATGCCCGTGTAATGACTCTTCCCTCCCCCAAATGAGTGTTATGGGAGGATAAAACACCCTCGTTAAAAAATTTTAAAAAATTATCTTGCGCACAATTTAATTGCTTGCTATATATCATATGTCAACACTTACAGGAGTAACGACTATTAAAACCTTAACCATGTGCCCCGTGTTTGGTCTTTACGCAGCATCGCGCAAGCTCATCAAGCTTTATACACTTGAACTCGAGAAAGTGGGATTAACATATCCTCAATACCTGGTGATTGCATCATTGCATATCAATGATGGTGTGTCCGTGGACGCTATTGGACGAGAGCTTTTCCTTGACTCAGGAACGCTCACCCCCCTTCTCAAACGCCTCGAGATTGCTGGATTTATTACGCGGGAACATAGTAAGGACGACGAACGCAAAAAGGTCATTAGGCTCACCCTAAAGGGCCGTGATTTTGATGCAACGTCCATTCAGCATAATGTGAAACAACGGGTAAACATCTCCTCAGAAGAGATTCAACATCTGCGTACACTGCTCGAAAAAATTCTCATAACAACTCTTTAAAAAAGGAACAATAACAATGTCATCGTTCACACAATTTAAAAAAGCAACATTTGCAGCATCTAGTGCCCTTCTTCTTTTAATCAGCACAGTGACACCCACCATGGCAGAAATATCTACGCCATCGACACAGCCAGCATCAGCAGCTCGTACTATTTACGGTTCACAGATGTCTCCCTTTGTCCTCAAAGTAATTATCGCCATGGCTGAGAAAAATTTGGATTTTAAACTTGTTGAAACATTGCCAAAGAAAATTCTTCATGCAAAAGGTTCAGCGATGCTTATTCCTTTTGATAACGCAAGCCCCCTTGGGAAAATTCCCGCTTATCGCGAGGGTGAGTATGGCCAAGAAGATTCGTGGACCATTGCTGATTCAGCTGTGATCATCGCTTATTTAGATAAAAATAATCCTGAACACCCACTCTATCCAACGAATGCTAAAAAGTTTGCAGAGACCCTTTGGTATGAGAAATACGGTGACGAGGTCATGGCGAATATAATTCATCATAAAATTCTATTTGAGCAAAAGATAAAGCCCGTTCTTTTCAAAAAACCTACGGATGAAAAAATATTAAAGGACGCCATAATGGAACTTCCACCTCTGTTTGACTATTTGGATGGCAAGCTCAAAGGAAAAAAATGGATTGTGGGTGATGACTTCACAGCGGCAGATATTGCCATTGGCGTTCAACTGCTTTCATTAAAAAAATGCAATATAAGTATTGATGAGAAAAAATGGCCAAATCTTGTGCGTTATAGCAAGGATCTATTCCAGCGCGATGCGTTCAAGAAAAATATAAAATAGCATTACAACAATACAGGAGGGACGCCCCATAACGCCCCCTCCTCCTATGAAAAAATAATGAAAAAAATTTGGAGATACATCATGAAAAAAACACTTTTCATATTAGCAGCAACATTTGCAACCATTCTTGCTTTATCGAATAAAACATTCGCCGCACAACAGGAATATGGTATCGATAACCAATCTTCAGCTATACATAAAATGTGGCATGGAACTGCACCCGAATCTGAGTACAGAGCAATCACAGATTATTGGAGTAGCTGGATTCCAAAAACTGAAAACGCCGTAACCCCCCAGGAAAAATTTTCGTGGATGAAAACAACATTTTTTCAAAATGACATAACACTCGCACAATTTTACACGGACTACTTTCCCTTACAAGGTATTGACCCCACGTATAGAGGAGGATCTTTTAAAACAGTAACACAGACCGATGCCCCTCATTTTTTCAAAAATTTATCCCAAATAATTACACACATCCATACAGCCTATACATTTATCCCTGACTGGAATAAACAAGAAACCGATTCTCAACGACGGGATTATTTAATTCATCTTACAACCATGCCAAAAACAATAGAGAGGCAAACAAATCAAATACGTCTCGATTTGCTCAAAGAAATCACATCCAATGCATTGTACACCCCCGCGCAACAAGCATTTGCAAAGTATATTATTGTTGAGCAAAAGGTAAAGCATGGTCTTATAGACCCGACATGCCCCCCTGTCGACTATACATGGTCGACTGCCATTGCGGAGTATACGGCTATTTTAGATTCTCAGCAGGCTAGCCTTATGACGGAAATGAGCGTGCGTTATCACCTAGGTGAGCTCTACTTGGAGCAAATTGATGGGGGAACTCAAGACTTTGAAAAAGCACAAACATTCTTTTCTGAGGTTAAACAGAGTAATTCCGCACACCCCCTCACACATTTTTTTATTGTAATTAAATTACAAAAAATGATTACACAATAAATACGATCATGCATCCCTTTTCACGGTTATCGTATAAAGGGATGCCAGCATTACAATTAAGCCCTACGTTGATTGACCCCCGTGGAGCCAAAACCAAAACTATCGCGGGCACTGTCAGGCAACTCACTCACTTCTTCCAGCACAACTTGACGAACAGGTGCAATAATCAGTTGAGCAATACGCATACCTCGTTCAATAACAAAAGGTTCTTGACCTAAGTTAATAAGGATCACCTTCACTTCGCCGCGATAATCAGCATCTACCGTCCCTGGTGTATTGAGAACAGTGATACCGTGCTTAAGCGCAAGGCCTGAACGTGGTCGAATCTGCCCTTCAAATCCTTCCGGCAAAGCATAAGCAAAACCTGTTGGCACAAGTGTGCGCTGGCCAGGCGCAAGAATAATCGACCCATCAATCGCAGCAGAAATATCGAGGCCTGCACTAAGCTCCGTCCCATAAAAAGGATGGTCAAGACCAAGAGCATGAGGTAGACGTTGAATAAGTACGTTCATAAACAGAATCCATAAATAGCATTAATTTTTTGCACTATACATCACAAAGGAAATGCTGTCTGTATGAATATATCCACACACTTTATGCCTTTTGAACAATTGAAAGAAACTTTTGACGTGCAACTTTTGACGCTGCTTTATCTGTAACTTCTATCAAACTGGCTGGCCGACCATAAAAATACCCTTGAGCCAAGGTAAGACCAAGATTTTTAAGAACGGTCACCTCCCCTTCTGTCTCAATACCTTCGACAAGAACAGTTGCATCACTAATTGCAATGAGGGAAAGAAGATGCTTTAAAATATCACGTTTCGTTTTGTCAAAATCAATACCTTGAATATATGATTTATCAATCTTGATCGTATCAAAATCAATATAGGTCAAATACGTCATGGTGGCATGACCGGTTCCAAAATCATCCAACGCCACTTGAATGCCTTGGCGACGAAGCCATGCAACCGTTTTGGCCAAATCTGTAAAACTCTTAGGTGCTTTATGCTCGGTAATCTCAACATGAATACGCCGCGGATCACACTTTGCAGCAAGGAGAGCATCAAAAAGATCTTTTGCCAAAGTCATTGTCAGCGAGGCCGCACACAAATTAATTGTAATATACTGGTGAGGCTGAATTTTGGTTAAACTCGAGACAGCTTGTATAATGAGCCACTGATTTAAATGATCATTAAGATGATAAAAATCGACAATCTCAAGGCATTTTTCAGGAGACACATAACCAAATGTTGGATCAAACCAACGTAACAGAGCCTCATACCCCAAAACATCCCCCGTGTGCATATTAACCTGGGGCTGAAAAAATAGTGACAAAGCGTTAGGAGCCGTAGGAGAAGAACAAAATGCCCCCATAAGAGCATCTCTGTACTGTGTATCGATAATAAAAGCCATAAGTGTGCATCTCTTTTTGTTGATCAATAGTTATGTGCCATTGATTTTTTTAATTACAATATTTTATTTTGAGATTTCGTCTAAATTTTTAGACAAGTTCAATGTATCAGAAAAAGAGATTTAGTTCAAGTCACTCTATCGTTATTTCACATAAAAAAAACCGGGCAAAAAGCCCGGCTAAACACGTAAAAACATGCTATGAAATTTATTTCGCTACGCCAAAACTACCGTAACGCTTGCTAAAGCGGCTCAATTGACCACCTTCAAGAAGTTTTTGACCTTTACCTGTCCATGCTGGATGAGACTTTGGATCAATATCAAGTTGCATTGTATCACCGGGCTTACCCCAGGTTGTACGTGTTTTAAAGGTTGCACCGTCTGTCATAACAACATCAATTTCGTGGTACTGTGGATGAATATCTTTTTTCATAATTGCGTCACATTTCATATAATACTTAGAGCTATTTCTATAGGAACTGCAGCAAAAAAGCAAGAGATTTATCGCTTTAAAATCATTCTCACCCCCCCATAACAACAGATTTTCTCTTTGGATCATAGCTTTGGCCTATAAACAAAATTACTTTACTCTCACCGTCCATCACTTCAACAGTACGAGGATTAACAGCACGAACAGATACATTATCGCTTAGTTGGCTATGGTTTTGATTCAGAACATGTGATCCTACCCATACACTCCATGACGTATCATTGGTATAGAGAATGGCATTGAGCACATAAAGCTCACGATCCTTTTTTTCAGGTTCAGGAACATGAGGCGGAGCATCTTTTGATTTGCGCGGAGCATCCAAGGCATCTATTATGTGTTTTTGTTCTTGAGACGTTTGAAGAATACTTTCACTATTCTCCATCTCTTTTGCATGGAGTTTTATTTCACCCACTACGCTATTAATGAGAAAAATCAGACATAACAACATCATGCGCCTCATCAAAGGCAGGGGCAACGGCCAGAACATCAAGATTTCCTTCAAAAAGATAAGCTTTCCTGCCCTGTTTTATATCCATAAGAACATCATCTGTCAGGGGTTGCAAACGTTTAAGTGTATATCCTTGAACTTCATAATAAAAAGGAGGCGATGTTGTCATTTGTTTCAACAATGCAAAAAATGCAGTGTCTGTATAGGTTTTGATACGAAATGTCAAAAGACGTCCTACAAACCCACCCCCAAAGAGTTGCGGACATTCATCCTTATCGAAAGTTACACTAACATCAAAGGACATAGCCCCAGGGCCAACCGAAAGGCGCGATACCCACGCCTCCACATCCCGTTGCACGATGTGATCTTTATCAAAGGGTTGTTTCAATGCATAATCTAAGAGCCTCACATCATCCCTCGCCATCAACGTTTTTGCTTTTTCTTGATGATCTTTCGCAATGACAAGACGCTCCTCTAACGCATTTTTTTCGGAATTCCATTGGTCATAGTCATATGTTACTGAAAAAATCCCCACCATACTTAGGATAAAAATTATTAATGCTCCCACAGACCAAATCCAAAGATAGAGCCACCCTTTTTGAAAAGTTAACTCATAAGATTCGCCAACAAAAGACTTATCTATTGATACAGCGTTATCCCCATAGCAATCTTTCTCAAGAGGTCGTATAATATTAAGAGTCATGAAACTCCAACCTTTTCTTTGCTTATAAGGGCATCATGCTTTTGAAATACAACTGATTTATTTTCATTTGTTTGGGGCAGCAGAGGAACAAAGGTCACTGCAGTGGGCGTTAATGTAAGAGTATAGTAAGGAAATGCTTTTTTAAGCGCTGCAAGGGTCGATGCTTTTAAGGCTTCCTTAAAGCCAAGTTTTACTCTTTTTTCCTCCAGATTATACTCAATCATATCGGGACGAATACTATTGCCAAGACTTGTACGCAATGCTTTTGAAAACGAATCATCTTTTTGACTACCCCCCCCAAGTAATGGATCATTCTCAAACCTATAGAATGTTACACTTTTGTGCTCAAGGCGTCTAAAATGATCATAATTATCTGGGAGTTTCTCTTCTTTATGAAGCAAAACCTTAAGATCCACAAGCTCTTGAGGCGTATACATGAAGGGGACACTCAAAAACAAAACCCCCACCATAATCCCCACGGGCATCACACCTCTTACACTAATACGACGTATGCATGTCAACAAAATTGCCCCCGTAAAGGGTCGTGTGAGTGGTAAAAAAAAGGGCAAAGGTTTCGATTTAAGGCCAATGCCCACAACTTGATTCAAATCAAATGGAAGACGTTTGCACAAAAACGACGCAACCCCTCTCTTCCCTTCTTCCAACACAATGCTCGCATCATTTGAGAACAGAAGAATCTGCAAGGTCTGTGTTGCATAACCAAATCGCTTCATATAAACCTTTGAAACGTTTATTTCATCACGTAATATCATGGTTTTTGGAAGACAGCGCTTAAACAAAAAAGCATCCCCTTGATAACAACATAATGTATAGGTATGATTTTTTTCCTGACGCACAATAAATAGCCAAAAATGTTGGATAATATTCATATTTTTAGCTGCCCTAAAAAATAAATCATCCAAACTATAAAGTGCTGGCAGATTTCCCCCCTTATCAAAGTAAGTAAGAAGGAGATGGCTTAACCCTTCGTCTTTAAATGTAACCATATTAAGAGTGTTGCCTAAACGCACCGACGTCGTAAAACAACTCTCCCTGCGTCTTTGCTTTGTAATGCTAGAGCACAACCCCATTTTTTTAAAAAACGACAAATTGCCAAGAAGAAGGAGCTTTCCTTCCACATGAGAAGGATTCACAATTAGGAGCGATGGAAAAGAGCATGCTTGACCTTCACTAAGCATCCTATCGTCAAAAAAAGACCATGGCGCCTTCAAGGACTTTGCCCCACCATTTTGGTGCAATCCCCCCCACACTACACTTTTTTCTGATACCCACCGCTTTAGTGTACTCAAAATACCCAACGATGATTCCTTTTTCTTATTCTCTATCTTATTGTGAAAAAAAGACTATTAAGAATTCGTTAAGAAATAGGAATATTTTTAGCAATAGCTATAATGACAAAACCTGTTTACGCCAAGTCGTTGCAAGGCGGCCTGTATGGGACACTATATATTCCCTTAGATCATCAGAACTGGCAAGAAAGTTTGCAGGCAAATCAAGGGCGACACCACGCTCATCTCTATGTTTTTTCAATTCAGTGAGATTTTTTTGTTGTTTTGCCGTGAGAACAGGGACAGGTGATAGTTCGTCCACATCCTTATACTGATGAAATGTATCCATAAATGCCTCAAGCAACCCCATACTTTCAAGAGACGTTGTGCGCAAGACAAAATCACGCAGTTTATCCTCGTCACGAAAGGTAACCATGGTGGCAAGGGTTTTATCACTTAAAAAGCGAGACCGATTGATATTAAGAGCACTCGCATGATTATCACGAAAGATAAACAATCCCTTAGCAAGGCCGTAGTGTTTGCGAGCAATACCCATGCGGGTCAGACGCGCCGGTGTTATCACTGAAAAAAGGGATGGCCGTGACAGGGACCGCATCTCATCCAAGGCCCACTCAAAACGATCGCAATTTTTAAGATCTTGAAGCATTTTGGGGTAGATATCCGCCAGATAAATTACATCCTTTGCAGCATATTCTACCTGCTCATAATCAAGGGGTCGTTTGAGCCAATCTGTATGCTGCTGGGATTTATCAATATCCAATTGAAGGTAATGTTTTACGAGTGCCTCATACGACAACGCACTGCTCAATCCCAGAAAAATCGCTGCAATTTGAGTATCAAACACATATTTGGGAAGATCTTTATACAGATGAAAGAAAATCTCCATATCTTGACGGCACGAATGAAACACAAGTGTCAAAAAGTCTTGAAAAATAATATCCTTCACAAAGTGGGGATTCCATGTATGCGCCAACGCATCAATGAGATAGCACTCCCCCTCAAAGGCCATTTGAATCAGAGCAAGCTCAGGATAGAATGTTTTTTGCCGCACAAACTCTGTATCCATAGCAATATAAGGGCTTTTTGTACGATTAAGATGGTCATGAATCGCTTCAATATCGTGGGTCAGAATGTGCATAAGGCTGCCATTTTATTTTTATTAGCAAAACTTTACACTCAAACCCCATGAAAATCTCTATACATTTTGCCAAATAGAGGCCATATCCTTCAAAATTTTTTGTGTTTGCACACACAATGTATACTTTTCTTTATGATTAATATCCGTCAGGTTTGAAAGCACAAGCACACAAAATTCTTTCATCTCTTTTGAAAATGCTTTTTTATCCGCTGTGGATTCATCAAAAAGGGGGATAAGATTGGTCATCGCCATAATGATTTTTTCTGAATAGACATAGCGATCATAATGATTTTTTTCATTAAGACACGTCCCAACACCCTCCATCCACAGAGCACAGCGATCAAATACAGTTCCCACCATTTGGGACGGCGTTTGCGTTAATGTCTTAGAGCGACCATAACTGCGAAGAGCTTTATTCACTGCTCATATCCTTTTCTTTATTTCTTACTTGTCATAAGATCCATCAACATATCCATCATCTCCGTCATGGATTGATAGGATCGCTCGATCTCACGTATGTATTGAAATTGTTTTATGATACGTTCTTCCTCTAAAA
>JAIESS010000019.1 GCA_019745755.1 Alphaproteobacteria bacterium | reverse complement strand
AAGTTTTACTTTACGTGCCCCCTGACTTTATTAAGTTGGAAAAAGAAGCTATTTCTTTGTTATCAGAACGTGTGTTTATCGCTGAGAGGGAAGCGCACTATTTGGAATTAGCAGAAACACTATTATGCGGAAAGAATACTCTTGACCCTAAACCAATCAATGATGACTTTTTGTTTAAATATGGTATGGGAGCACCATCACAAGATCCAAAAGCTTTAGCTATTACAAACCTCAATAAAATAATGAATGAGATTCAGTTATGATAATAAAATCAATTTTTCGACCAATGTGGCGTCCTTTGTATCAGTGCTATGAGAAGCAGTCAGTGCGCTTTAATACTTTTGATGTGCCTATTGCAAAACTGCTTCGTGGCGGTGAAAATGGTATTCGTGCTGCTAAATACGCTGATATAACAAAGGATTTTTTAAGGCCCTCCACCCCTGTAACAAAAGGGCCTCATGTTAAGCTTCTTGAGCTCTATGACACTATTGGTGATAAGATTTTTGACAAAGAGATTTTTGAGGAGACACCCTATTATCAAAATGCTCATGTATGTATGACCCTTACGGGGAGTTATTTTTATGATAGACCTGAAAACATTAAGACGTTAGCTGAGCGATTTATTGCCCAACATACAGGGCAGACTTTAAACTTGCCTAAACAACCTGGTCAAAGTGATCCTCATAGGCCTATTTGGGTTCGCCCTATTAGGGCTTCAACTTGTTTTGAAGTGATTGATGGCAATCACCGTATTGCCCGAGCCCTTATGAAGGGGCATACTTCAATTCCTGCTTTTATATACGACAAAGAGCCTGTTTATACCCCTTTACAACAGTTACTTCTTGATTCTTTGTGGATTAATAAACAAAAATGGCTATACCAACCCGTGGATTCCCCTGAGTTAAAAGACGAATGGCTTCTTGTAAGACAATCAACGGATAGACTTCGTATGATGACAGAGTTCTTGAAAAAAAATTCACTAATGGAGAATACTCACCCAAAAACATACCTTGATATAGCATCAAGCTACGGTTGGTTTGTGAAGGAATTTTCCACTATTGGTTTTAATGCATTTGGAATGGAACGAGACCCGGCGGGTATAGAGGTTGGTTTGTATGCGTATGGAGTAAAACCTGAGCAGATTATACATAGTGATATTGTGATTGGTCTTGAAAATTTAGTCCATGATAAAAAATCCTATGATGTTGTTTCCTTACTTAGTATTTTGCATCATTTTGCTTTGAATAAGAGCTCAACGTCCGCCGAAGAACTTATGAGATGTGTTGATAAAATAACAGGAAAAGTGCTCTTTTTTGATACAGGAGAAGAACACGAAAGTGCGTTTGGTGGAACGTTAGCAGGATGGACTCCTGAGTTTATCCAAAAATGGATTGTGCAAAATACGACATTTAGCAAAGTGGTTGCTCTTGGTGTTGATGGTGATAAAAAGAAACCATTTGAAGGGTATTACAACCGAACGCTTTTTGCTTGCGTACGATGAAGGAGTGTTAATATGAAAACTGTTATTCTTGCCGGTGGATATGGCACCCGTATTCGGGATGTTACTCATGATATTCCAAAACCCATGATTCCTGTGGGGAATCACCCCATCATCTGGCATATCATGAAAGGTTATGCCCATTATGATATGAAAGATTTTATCCTTTGCTTGGGGTACAAAAGTGATGTGATAAAGGACTATTTTCTCAACTATCAAAATCGACAAAGCGAATTTACACTTGATCTTGCGACACAGTACATTCAGTATCATAGCCACTATACGGCTGAGGATTGGCGTATTACATTTGCAGAAACAGGTTTGAATGCTCAAACAGGGGCTCGTGTTTTTCGTGTGAAGAAATATATCGAGAAAGATGATTGTTTTATGCTGACATATGGTGATGGCGTTGGGGATGTGAATATTAAAGATCTTCTTGCTTTTCATAAATCTCATGGAAAACTTGTTACAGTAACGGGTGGTCATCCCCCGGGACGGTTTGGTGAACTTGATATTGAGGGAGACCATGTTATCGGTTTTAATGAAAAACCCCAGGCCACTGAAGGATGGATATCATCAGGGTTTTTTGTATGCAACAGAAAATTTTTAGATTATTTAACGCCCGAAGAAGATCTTATTTTGGAGCGTAAACCCCTGGAGAGTGTTGTTCAAGACAATCAAATGATGGTGTATAAACATGAAGGGTTTTGGCATCCTATGGATACATCGAGGGATTATTTGCTGTTGAATCAATTGTGGGATCATAACAAGGCGCCATGGAAAACCTGGAAATGAAGGTAAATGTGCAAGAATTTTATCATGGCAAAAAAGTTTTTATTACAGGGCATACGGGTTTTAAGGGAGCTTGGCTTGCTTACTGGTTGACCCAGCTCGGTGCATCTGTTACGGGATATGCTCTTGAGCCTGAATATGAGGGCTCCCTTTTTGATAAGCTCAAACTTTCCAATGTTATCAATCACTATATTGGAGATGTGCGGGATCTTGATCATCTCTCCTCTGTTATGAATGGAGAAAGCCCTGATATAGTGTTTCACTTGGCGGCCCAAGCGTTAGTTCGCCGTTCCTACGATGATCCCCTCCTTACGTTTAGCACCAATGTTATAGGATCGTTGAATCTTTTGGAGTCTGTGCGCCACTGTCCGTCTATTCGATCTCTTGTCTATATCACATCGGATAAGTGTTATTGGAATAATGAGTGGGTCTGGGGATACCGTGAAACGGATGCTCTTGGAGGGCCCGATCCTTACAGCGCATCAAAAGCCTGTGCAGAACATGTATTCAAAAGTTACTACCTCTCCTATTTCAAAAACCGAGAGAATTTTGGCTGCGGTTCTACCCGTGCAGGTAATGTCATTGGTGGTGGCGATCGTGCCATCGATCGAATCGTGCCTGATATCATCAGGGCAGCTGAAACTGGTTCCCCCATTACTCTTCGTAATCCACAGTCCACACGGCCGTGGCAACATGTCATGGATCCCTTGTATGGGTACTTGACGATTGGCATGCATCTTTATCATCATCCACAAAAACATAATGGCGAGGGATGGAATTTTGGACCAAGCAATCAATCTATTAAAACGGTTTTGGAGCTTACGAAGGTTCTCACATCCCTTTGGGATAATGTGCATATTGAAACACCAGCGATTCAAGGGCAACCTCATGAGTCCAATCTGCTTCATCTTTCTATTGATAAGGCACAAACGCTTCTTAAATGGGAACCACGACTCCACTTTCATGAGGCTGTCACACAAACGGGAGAGTGGTATAAGCGTGTTGAAAATGGTGATGATCCAAGAGACGTGACAAAAAAACAGATTGCGGATTTTATGAATGTCTAGTCCCCAGAAGACTTTTCCATCCCACCTCATCAGGCTTTCCAAATCATGTCTTGGTATCGAAGAAAAAAATGCCATTGCTCGTGTTTTAGATGTAGGTTACTTAGGAATGGGGCAAGAAGTCATGCTGTTTGAAAAAGAGCTCGAGGCCTTTTTTCACAATTCTGTTGCATGCGTTAACACAGGCACATCAGCTCTTCAGCTTGCACTCCAATCCTGTGGCATTGGACAGCAGGACGAGGTTCTTATTCCAAGCATTACTTATGTCGCTTCCTTCCAAGCAACATCTGCTACGGGAGCAATACCCATAGCGTGTGATATTGATTTGCTAACAGGATGCTTAGACGTCATGGCTGCACGGGCAAAAATTACACCACGCACAAAGGCCATTATGTATGTGCATTATGCAAGTGGGGTAGGGAATCGCAATGCTATTTTTGCGCTTGCTAAGGAATTTAGTCTTCGCGTGATTGAGGATGCAGCTCATTCTTTTGGAGGGTGCCATGAGGGAAGACCTGTTGGTGAAGAGGGAGATATCATCTGTTTTAGCTTTGATGGAATAAAAAATATCACCTGCGGTGAAGGTGGTGCTGTTGTATCATCCGATCAAAGTGTGATTGAGAAAGTACGTGATCTAAGGCTTCTTGGTGTAATGAAAGATACAGACAAACGCTATGCTGGGACGCGCTCTTGGGACTTTGATGTTGAGGAGCAAGGTTGGCGCTATCACATGAGCAATATCAATGCCGCTATTGGTCGGGAGCAGCTTAAAAAAATTGTAATGTTCGGAGAAAAAAGGCGTCATATCGCACACATGTATAAAGAGCTTTTAAAAAAATTACCCATAGAATTTTTGGACATTGATTACAACGCAGTGATTCCTCATATATTTCCTATTATTGTGAATGAAAATAAACGCGACGAGCTGCGTGATTTTCTTATGGCTAATAATGTGGAGACAGGTATTCACTATAAACCCAATCATCTTCTTTTAAAGTATAAGGGAAATGATTGCTCTCATGCTGAAGCTTTTGGTCGACGAGTATTAAGTTTACCCATGCATCCGGATCTTTGTGACGACGATGTTATTCACGTATGCTCGCTTATTCAAGATAGGTTTTAGCAAATGAAAATCCCCTTTTTTCAATCGCACTGGTTTGATATGGACTTAGAAAAATTGGCGATGACCGTGGGTCATGATAGAGCTGATGTTGCGGGGAGTAATCTCTATCATCAGGTGTATGATGAGCTGGAAAAGAAAAAGTATGCTCCCATTACAGATGCATGGATTAAAAACAAACATAGCTTGTCGGCATGGCTAGAGAAATATTTTGAAAAAAATAATCTTGGAAAAGGGAAAACTCTTTCTATTGGCTGTGGCCTTGGTATTGTTGAGCAACCTCTTATTGATAAGGGGTTCCATATTGACGTTCAAGAATGCCAAGATAAATCTATCCACTATCTAAGTAAAAAATACCCACAAACTTATAAAAAAACGCGATTTATACTTTCTCAAGATTTAAAAGAGATTGACGATTCAATTTATGATTCAATTTTAGCAATAACATCAACCTACTGTTTGACGGACTTAGAAGTTAATGCTTTTCTCACCTCCGTTTCACGGATTTTGAAACAGGGAGGGGTTTTTATTTGGTATGAAACACCGCTAACGTGGTTTGATTTGTTCCATTACTTAAAACAATCACTTTTAATGAGAAAATCTGAAGGAGTTTTATGGGGGTGGAAGCGCTCAAAAAATCATTTTATACGTAGCGCTAAAAAGTGTAACTTTAGCGTTAAGGAATTTTTTTATTTTGATAAAAAGAACAATGGTATCAACCCTAGCACATTATTTGACTTGCCTTATGATGACAGAACATCCTGGCAAATGATGGTATTTAAAAAAAATGATTAACGGTATTCTTCAAACTCCTCTTAAACAGATTCATGATGAACGTGGCAAGGTTATGCATATGTTTCGCGCAACGGATACTGATTTTAAGGGGTTTGGGGAGGTTTACTTCTCATGGATCTATCCCGATATCGTTAAAGCTTGGCATAAGCATACAAAAATGACCATGAACTATGCTGTGCCCGTGGGGTGTATAAAGGTTGTCCTTTTTGATGACCGTCCGGAGAGCTCAACGTATGGAGAGCTCAATGAATTTTTTATGAATGATGAGAATTATTATCGTCTGACAATTCCATCAGGGCTCTGGTATGGTTTTAAAGCGGTGGGTAATCAGTCCGCCATGGTTGTGAATTGCGCGACGCTTCCCCACGACCCAACGGAAATTGTACGCATTCCTTTTAATGATCCTATGATTCCCTATACGTGGGAGGTGCAACATGGTTAAGGGTCCTCTTATATCTGTAGTTGTCCCGACTCACAATCGCCCTGATTTTTTAAGAAAGACGCTAGAGTCCATTCTTTCGCAGACCTATGCGAATCTCGAGATTTTTGTCATTTCCAACGGTGTGAATCCGAACAATAAGGCTATGGTGGAATCTCTTAATGACAGTCGTATAATCTACCGCGATCAAGAGAATTCTGGTGGTCCATCATCGCCGCGTAATTATGGAATAAAATTATCGAAGGGTAAATATCTTGCCTTTTGTGATGATGATGACCTATGGGAAGAGGATAAGCTTGAGAAGCAAATTTGTGCGCTTGAGGAAAATCCAACCCATGGTCTTTGCTATTCCAAGATGATGCGCTTTGATGAGGCACGGGAATGGGCAATTGCTCATGAAGAAGGTCAAGCGACCTTTGCTTCTCTTCTCTATGTGAATACGGTTCCCATCTCATCTCTCATAGTGCGAAAAAGTCTTATAGATCATTTGGGTGGATTCTCAGAAGATCCTCGTGTAGGTGCATCAGAAGATTATGAATTTCTTCTGAGATATGCCGCTAAGAGCAAACTCTACTTTATTGATAAGTATCTAATAAGATATTGGAGCGGTAATAATCGAACGACTTCATTTAATGCACAGGCCAAAAAACTGTGGTCGTATTACGCATATATCCTTTTTATTTTTAATAAGGTGAAAAAATACCATCACTTACCATTATATATTTTTATCCGACCAGCACTTCACCATCTTTTTGTTATTTTGAAAATCCTTCTTCATAAAAATATATCTTTCTTCGGATTAACTAAATGATATATCTGAGTTTGCTATCTTTATGGCCACTTTTTAATTATGTGGATATTAACATTGATAAAATAAATGATCTTCACGATATATTTATTATAGCTACTAGTTTACTGGCAATAAGCTTGGGAGGATTTTATCTTGTTAAGAAAATAACAAAAAGCAATACAGCCTCTCTTCTTCCCCTTTGGTTTGTAGCATTTGCCTTATTTTTTAGTTATGGTCCTCTCATTGATTCTCTTGGTTTTTTGATCCAGCCTTATATAAAGGTGTCGTATCTATGGTTAATAGTGTCTGCGGGGGTTATGTATTGTGTGTACAAGGCCTCCTCTTATGACGCTGTTCAAACAATAGTAAAAGTCCTTATAGTTGTTGTGTGCGGAATGCCGCTTATCGGCATCAGTATGTCGTATGCTGATAAATTATTTTTTCATACCCATGGGGAAGAAAGTCATGATAAAAAAGTATCTTCTTTTGAGTTTGAATTTATAAAAAAACCCAATATTTACTATATTCTCGTTGATGGTTATGCACGTCAGGACACACTTAAAGAAACGTTAAATTATGATAATGAGCCTTTTTTAAAGGAGTTAGAGGAGCTTGGTTTTGCTGTTAGTAGACAGGCTCGTTCGAATTATCATTTTACAGGCGCTTCTTTGTCCGCAACCATGAACATGATGTATCATACTAAGGATAAAGAAGATGAAATACGTTATGACCAAATGCATGAGTCTCTAAAAGGAGATAATAGTGTTCGTAAAATTTTAAGAAAAAATGGTTATACAATCGTCAACATGCCGGCTCATTGGCACCAAATGGACTGTTATGGTAATGAGGATGTATGTCTTCGAAAAAGAGGATTTGAAGTGTATCAAAGTTTCTTATCATCAACACCTTTTAGGTTTTTACGCTTTAAAAATAATTATGTAGATCCTAATCAAATAAAAGAAATTGTTCATAATGTTTCAAAAAAACCTAAGTATGTTTTTGCCCATCTTGCCCAAGTTCATGATGCAATTTATGCTGAAGATGGCGCAGTTTTAGATGCACTGCATCCTATTTACTCAAACCATGAGAATGGCAAAAACTATTTATATTCGATACGCACCATGAATAAAAAATTGTTAGATATGGTGACTTCTATTATTAAAAATGATAAAGACTCGATTATTATTATGCAAGCGGATCACGGGCCGACGTATGTGGCAGAACAGCTCCATACAGATCCTCAGTATTGGCTCGCTCATAATGATGAGCTACGTCTTGTAAGTAAAAATACATATACATACACCTTTGGTGTTTTGAGTGCTGTCTATGTGTCCCCCTTATTAAAAAATACCCAGCCTATTAATGATTATTTTTCGGGAAAACTATCACTTGTTAATACTTTTCGTTATCTTTTTTCGTGGTTAAGTAATAAAAAACCAAATTTATTGGGAGACGAATCACACTTTTTGTATATGAATGATAAAACAAAAAACTATAATGAGCAAGATATAGAAAACTTTAAATAAAAGGAGTAATATAGATGATTTTATCTTATGGATTATACTTTGTGCCTCTCTTCTTGATACCAAGTGAGGTGAGCGCATATCTTGATGGAGGATCTACAAGTATGATCCTTCAGCTTTTGCTTGGTGGGGCTGCGGGAGCGATGGCTTTTGTTAAAATTTATTGGGAAAGTATTAAGTCTTTCTTTAGAGGAAAAAAAAGTGGGGAGTAACAAGTTGACAGCAAACGCCCTCCAGTGGGATCCCGGATCGTTTCGCGATCCTGCAGGGTCTGTTTTTTTTCATAACCAAGATGTTTATCGCACATTGAATGATGAAAGCTATATTGATAGCCTATTATCGTCAGATTTTTTTCAAAAATATATGAAAAATGGAGAAATCATTAACACGTCTAAGGTGGCTAATTTTTTTTCAGGGAACCATACCCTTTCTCCTTCTCTTTTAAAACATGAGTATATCCCTTTCATCACGTATCCCTATGAATGGTCGTTCTCAATGCTTAAGGAAGCTGCATTAACGACCCTTTCAATTATGGAAGATAGTCTTAAAGAGGGATTTATTCTTAAAGATGGGACGGCATGGAATCTGACTTTGTTTAAGGGGAAAATGTGTTTTTTTGATGTTTTGTCGATTGGCGAATATCAAGAGGGGCAGACATGGGAAGGATATAAACAGTTTTGTCAGGAATTTTTATATCCCCTTATGTTGAAGGCTTATAAGGGTATTGATTTTCAAGATTTATTTAAAGGAAGCTTATCGAGCATTAACGCCCATTTTATGAATCAATTTTTTCATACACGGGACTTAGTCAAACCTGGTGTTTTTAAACATGTCTTTTTAAATGCTAAAATTGGGCAACAAAAGACCATAGAAAAAGCATATGTACGGGATCAGTTCAAGCTACCTAAGGGAAATCTTTTTAACATAATAAGTAATTTAAAAAAAATAATCC
>JAIESS010000062.1 GCA_019745755.1 Alphaproteobacteria bacterium | reverse complement strand
AGCTTCAGCACAGAAAACTAAGGCCACTCACCCTGATGTCAACACAAAAAATGTTGAAAATCATCTGCAAGAAATTATAAAAAATACCCTAATATTAACAAAAGCATATTCAAATGAAGATATATTAAATCAATATTTTTCTAACATCTTAAATTCTCCGGAGAATCCTCAATACATAAAAGTTCTAAAAATTATTAAAGAAGAATGGGATCCACAGGAAAAGATAACACAAAAAACAACAGATAATCGCCCCGAAGCAAACTCTGAGGATCTTGAAAATATTTTCAAGACTGCAGCACAAGAAGTAAAATTAGATCATTCAGATGCTGATGTCGATGATATTGAAATTTATCTTCCAGAAATCGTAGAACATGCACGGATACTAACAAAAGCATATTCAAATGAAGATGATTTGAATCAATACTTTTTTGACACATTAAGCTCTCCAGCTAATGGTCAGTATGTAGAGGTTATTAAAATAATCAGAGAAGCATTTAAAAAATAAAATGTGATATGAAGTTTATTTTTGTATCTACCTTAATACTAACCATATGGTTGAGGTTAGAGTAGATACAAAAATTTTCTTGAGAGATTTATAAGGGTTATGAGTCTCAAGGAAGATTTGATGCTGTTTATGTAAACTTATGCTCCGCCTGCAGCATTTTCTAAACAGACCTCCCAGTTTCCATTTGGAAAAAATCCACCCTTTTTATATACGTATTTCCTCTTAGTTTTTTTGTTTTTTACATCATTTAAAGTCTCCCATACAACCTCTAATCTTATCGAGACCTAAAAAAAATTGTTTGTATTTTTGCAACATTTTCTGGAAATCTTTCGTGAGATGAGTTAATATGCCTTGTGCTAATGAGAAATTAGATAATAAAATAAAATTATCCATTAAAACAATATTACAAACTTACCGCATAAACCACACAAGGGACTTTGACTATGTTGCAGACACAGAGAGAAAACACCATGAGGGATACGTTTGATGATTATGACCATTGCGCCGATGCGATTATCAATGCTGGAGCAGCGCCGTGGAAGTCTTGGTTAATTTGGGGAACAGCAGCTCTTTTTTACCTTTATGAGTATATTTTACGGGTCTCCCCCAGTGTTATGACCAATCAACTCATGCAAGATTTCGGTGTTACCTCAGCAGCACTCGGCGTTTTAGCATCTTTCTATTACTATGCCTATACCCCTCTCCAAATCCCCTGCGGTGTTATCGTTGATAGGCTCGGTGTGCGCCGTGTTATTTCTCTCTCTGCGCTTTTTTGCGCTATGGGAAGTGTCATTTTTTCACAAAGTGAAAGTCTTTTGTGGGCACAACTCGGACGTATGCTTATGGGGGCAGGATCTGCCTGTGCTTACCTCAGCACAGCCAAAATCGCTGCAGAATGGTTCCCACCAAAGAAATTTGCCATCATTACATCCACAACTATGGGTATTGGCCTTATTGGCGCAACCTTTGGCGGCAAACCCTTTGCCATTGTTGTGAATGCTTATGGATGGCGGGATGCGATGTTTATGGCCGCTGTCGTTGGCGCAGGTGTGGCCCTTGCTGCATGGCTTATTATAAGGGATCGCAAGGAAACCGTCGCCACCACACAACCAACTATTGTGGAAGCCGCTGTTTTGCAAAAACAAACATTGCTCTCTGGGCTTAAGGTTGTTGCAAGCAATCCCCAAAGTTGGCTTATTGGGTTGTACGGTTGTTTCATGTACTTACCCCTCTCTGCCTTTGCAGAGCTTTGGGCTGTCCCCTATCTCATGCAACTTCATGGTATTGATAATGAGGTTGCCTCCTCCGCCAGTATTATGGTGTTTATTGGTATGGCTATTGGCTGCCCTGTATCAGCATGGTTATCGGACAAGGTTGAAAGCCGCCTCAAAGTCATGGGTTTTTCCGCTCTTGCCACGGCATTCATGTTCATGTTCATCGTGTACTGCCCTATTATTCCTCTTAACCTCACGTTTGGATTGCTTTTTGTTACTGGTGTTCTTGCTGGCGGTCAAATTTTGTACTTTGCTGCAGCAAAGGAAATCAACCCTCCTCAAACGAGTGCAACTACCATCGCCTTTACAAACACTCTTGTAATGGTCAGCGCCATTATTTTTCAACCGCTTTTGGGATATCTTCTCGATTGGAACTGGGAAGGGCTTCGTACAGAAGCAGGCATTCCCATGTATAGCATTGAAGCCTATCAAATCGCACTCAGCCCTGTTCCTATTTTCTTACTCGTATCATGGTTTATCTTGCGTTTTGTACGAGAAACCTATCCCAAATAAGGGAAATATTACAAAAAATGTGACAGTCAAGGACCCCTGTGTTCCCTTAAAAATAAACGTTTTTCATCAAAAACTTTACTTTTAAGGGGAAGACTGCTTACAATGGGCCATAAAAATTAACGATTTATTTATTTTTTTCCCGCATTAATAAAAGGGATGAATCGAATGATCCATAAGATTTAAAAAAATTTTATAACTTAATGAGATGAGGTGTGGATGAAAACGGTGATCGTTTCGCGTGACAATAATGTTGTTAGTATAAAGACAAATCACGATGATGTTAAACCTACATTTCGTGGATGGGTTATATGGTTCGTAGCCGCTGTTTTTTATCTTTATGAATATGTTCTGCGTGCTTCTCCAAGCATTATGACAGAACAGCTGATGCAAGACTTTGCCATCACAACGACATCATTGGGTGTGTTTTCTTCCATGTACTACTATGCCTACACCCCCCTTCAAATACCGGGTGGTCTTATTGTGGATCGTCTTGGTGCCCGTCTTGTGATTACATTGTCGTGTATTCTTTGTTTTGCTGGGACTTTCATTTTTGCGTATAGCGACAGCCTTATTGGCGCACAAATTGGTCGTTTTATTATTGGTGCAGGTTCAGCCTGTGCTTTTTTAAGTACCCTGAAACTTGTTTCTGAATGGTTCCCTCCAAGGTACTTTGCTGTTCTATCCGGTATGACTGTCATGATTGGCATTACAACGGGCGGCTATGTTGCAGGAAAGCCCCTGGCACTTTTTGTGAATGCCCTGGGATGGCGTCAAGCCATGGTATGGACCGCTATTCTTGGTATTATTGTCACTGCTTTTTGTTGGTTTATCATTCGCAATACGACAAAAGATACAGCCGTGACTGCGGGGACAGCCTCTACATCCACTATTATCAAAGATCTTGGCGTTCTTATCCGTAATACTCAAACATGGTATATCGCCTTGTACGGTTGTCTTTTTTACGTGACAATTTCGGTTTTTGCGGAGCTTTGGGCCGTTCCTTATCTTATGAAAAAATACGGTGTTGATAATGTGGGTGCATCCAGCATTAGTGCTATGCTCTTTCTTGGAAAGGGTGTGGGGGCGCCGGGTATTGCTCTTTTATCAAATTATCTAGAAAGCCGCAGAAAAGTGATGTTTATCAGCACACTTGGTGCAACAGCGGCTTTTCTTCTGGCTATTTATGCAAACGTTTCCATATCTGTTATGGAATACCTTCTTTTCTTTACAGGGATGTGTGCAGGTGCACAGGTCCTTTGTTTTGCCCTGAATCAAGAGGTCAATCCCCACGAAATCAGTGCGACATCCGTTGGTTTTACCAATACTATTGTGATGCTCAGCGGTGTTGTGCTCCTTCCTATTCTTGGTGCCCTTTTGGACTTTAATTGGGACGGCCAGCTCGGTGCCAATGGTGTGCGCATCTATGATATTAATGCCTATCAAACAGCTATGCTTTCTTTGCCATTTTGTCTTTTCCTTTCCTTTGTGCTTGTTTTCTTTATTAAGGAAACATATCCTCATGGTGATAAAAAATAAGGAAATAAATTTCTTCTATTAATTTTTTCTTAAGTATTTAGGTGTAATATTTTTGTAGGAACACCTCAATACTTTGTTCAATGCTATATATAAAAATTTCCGTATGTTTTTTTCTAGCCCTTGTTTGGACCCCTGTAATGGCAGGCCAACCAACATTTGGCTTTATGGAAAAGCTTGAGGAGCTCGTTGAAAGTGTCTCTGAGGGCAAGGAAAACCAAGATAATATCTGGGACCTTTTGACATGCAGACCTCTTATACAAAACAGACAGATTCGCTATCCTTTTGATAAAAATCGCATGGCGACACTGGAGGAGAAAAAACTCATCATGCGGGCCATTGCCACCCTTCAAAAAAAGATTGATCTGACCACGCTTCCAACACTTCAACATGAAAGTGGGAATGCGACACCGGAGTATAAAAAACAAATCGGCTATTATTATCTTATTCAAAAAGAAATTGATCGTGCCAGAGGGATTTCCATCAATGATGCAACCCTTCAACAAGATATTCTCCCCACAGGATTAACAGGGCCTATGAATACACGGCAAACAAATATTCGTCGTCTATTGCTTAGCGCACCTGAATTATACAAGATGCCAGTGCCTCTCACCCTTAACGAAAAACAACAAGCTAATAATTTCATAGCAACCTATATAGGGAGCGATGATGGGAAGTTTGGAGAATCTAAAAATCTTAAAGATTTTTCTAATTTTGAAGCTATTATCAAAGCTGATCTACCGTCAAAAAAAGCCATATCTGATGTAAAAGCAACAACAAATACATTGCATGCTGTATTTTTTAATAATGATGGCTATTTATATCCTGCTCAGATGGATCAAATGGCAACAACGCCTCATCCGAATATTGCAACGGGTCAAAATCCAACAACACCTATTGCGGGACATTTTTCCAATCTTGTTAAAACAAATGCTCCGCTGCGGTCTCCAAGGAATGATCCCATTGGCTATACTATTGCCATGCCCATGGATAACACATGGCACATAAAATCTACAGTGAAGGGGCTTATTGTGCATATTTATGGGGGTGGAAATCCAAAGTCGTCAGTGCTGGGACATACCACTTTCCCTCCTGGAACCATATCGCCCGGGGATCAAGAATTAATAGCACAAGGATACGCTATCGCCCACATCAATCTCCCTGATTTATTGGAGATTGAAAATAAATATATTAACGGGACGCATCAGCAACATACCATGTCGCAACTTCTTTTCAACCGTGTCCAAGAATGTATTTTGACCTTTTTTAACACGCTCAAAACAAACCCTGAAGCCCTGCATCCGCGCCTTGCTATTTTAAAAAATGTGAAAAAATACCTTACAGGAACAAGTTTTGGTGGGGGCATGGCGGTACGTTTTGCACAAGAGCATCCCGGTACATTTGATGGGTATATAAGCGTTAATGGAACCCTTGTTGAAAGAATTAAAGCAAATACATGGCTTAATCCATCGCGAAACGAATATCTTCAAAAAATCGCACAACCTATTCTCCTCATACAAAATTATGATGATACACGCGTCCTTGCGAGTACAAATGCTTTTTCCTTTATTGATGCTGCAAAGGCCGCTGGGAAAGAAAATCTTATACGCGTTTATATTCCTCGCGAAGGCCTAGCCAATCAAGGGAATTTACATGGTCATTATGTATCTGAAAAAGAAGAGGTTTTAAATGGCATGGTTCAGGCTATAACACAGTTTTTGGATGATCCCAATAACACTCTTTTATCCCCAAGTCGGCGCAAATGGGTGCGTCATGGCCTTTATGCAAAGCGTCAATATGGTGAGAGAGGGGCTGAAAAATTTTTGAATGATGTGAGTGTCTATGATTATTTTTTGAGTGAAGGTCTTTTGGCTTACAAGAAATTACCTGCGCTCGCTAAAAAACAAATTCAGACAAGTAATAGTCTTGATGCGTCATGGGCAGTTCATTTCCAACCTATTTTTGAGAGATCTTATATTATCGCCATGTTCCCGAGCTACAACATGCGGGAATTTTTCTTTCAAAGAATTTTTGATACGATTTATCCGCCCCATACAACAGCAGCTATGCGGCAAGAAAAGGCGCGTAAGGCTGCGCGTATTTTTCTACCGACATTTATAGACTATCTTAAGAAAAAACACCCTCTTGCCGCTGACCTTACTCGATTGAATGTAGATAAACTATCGCGAAGTGAGGACATTCAGAATTGGTTCCTTGCAAATCGTGAATTTTTCCTGCCCGAATTTCTTAAAGCTAACCCAGAAGTTGTCACAAATATTTATACATCAAGAAGACTTCAGGGTATTAACAGGCACACTATTGGCAACCCCGACTTTGGAAAGTTTAAGATGTATACTCAAAACCTTGAGCGTATAGAAACCTTTAGCCTTTACTATCCCAAAGACCCAGGTGTTGTTAGTGAGGCAAAACGACTTCTTTTGGCGGATATCATACGTTATGAAGGGTTAGCAAAGAAATGATTTCATGGAATCCTTGACCAACATACATTTGAATGCTTAAGTAAAAAGGGATGCACACAAGACATAATATAAGGGAATATACAGACTTATGATGGAAAATATCCTTCGTGTTTTCATAACATCTATAATTATTTTTGCCTTGACGGAGATTGCTAAACGCTTTTCTTTTCTAGCTGCGATTGTTGCATCATCCCCCATTGCGACCATTGCCACATGTTTTTGGCTGCACTCTGAAAATCAGTCCGTCGAAAAAATCAGTACCTTTGCTTGGCAGACAACCCTTCTTCTTCCGCCATCGTTGATCTTTTTCATTGGGTTTCCTTTAGCATTAAAGCGTGGGATGAGTTTTTGGCTTGCCATGCCTCTTTTTGTTGGAAGCATGATCATTGCCTACAGTCTTTACATCTTTATCCTTCGCAAATGCGGTTTTAAGTTTGTTTGATGAACACAATTATAACAATAGGCATTCATAATACCTATTGCCCTTAGATTGTTTGTATATTAGTTTTTCATTCCTTATCTCCATCTCTCCCCTTTCCTTGAAAAAATCTTTTTTAATAAAATTGCATGGGATTTTTTTATTTTGTATTTTTACATCAAAGCCATGTAAAAAGAGTATTGGACAGCTGCTTAAAATGCATAGCTTGTACCCCAATTAAAACACAATGGGAGACCACATATGAACCAATGCATCAATTGGAAATCAGAGGATATCGAAACATTACGCTTTTATTTTTTAAAAGGGTTATCTATCAAAATGATTGCACGTACCATGGCACGAACGCCTGGAGCTGTGAATAAAGCTCTTAGCCGCTTTCATATTCGAACCCCTCGTTGTTTTAAAGAAAAAAAAGCATATCTCCCCTCACAAACAGAAAAACGCAGTAACTCTGAAAAAGATCCTGGCATGCCCTCATCATGGACATCCCTTTTTACTATTTTGACGTGGTTGCGTGAGCAAAATATTATTGTTCATGAGACGTCCCTTGATACATTTTATATTGGCAGTCGCCCCTTCTCCAAAATGCAAATTGTCATGTACGCCAATAAATTGCGACTTGAGCAAGGTCATGAGATTTTCCTAGCAAAAGATGTCACATGGTAGAGGAAGAGCGTAGACTACGGTTCCCTTCCTACATTTCCTCAAGGGGAAGGCCACGTAAATCTTTGCCAATAAAAGACCTTGGCACTCGTGAGATTCAACAACATAGGGAAAAGGCCATCCTTGATGATCAACATCTCATTGGCACCATGGCGTCGCTTCTTTTGTACGACAATGTATTAGGGAAAGGCGATGTGGGGGTGCTTTTAAAGCTTTATACATTGAGACGGTGTTATCTTGGTCTGATAACAAATAATATTGATGGAAAAAGTTATTTTCCAAGTACGCATCGATGTATTTTTTTAGGTGAAGTAAGAGCATCAAAGTATTGTTCCTCCTTACATCATTATCAGCGTGAAAATAAAGACCTTGAAAAACGTTGGAAAAAGCTTCGGGTAACACTGCGTCATCATAGTGGGCATGCACCCCTTCATTTTCTTGAGAATCTTTTTGCCCTCCTTCCTTATGAATCCATGACGGTAGAGCGTGCGCGATTTTATAGGCACTATCCTAAAAAAACCATTCAATCTTTGGCCTATACGCTCACACAACTTGCAAAAGAGGTGCTGCAGGATTAACAATAGGGGGAGATTTTTAAACGGATGCAAATGAATGAAAACCTGCTGGGTTCTAACAAATGGTTATGCGGGCATTATCAATCAGGCTCTTGGCTTGGCGGAACACCTACCTGTTCATATCATTCACAAGAAAGTGACGCTTCGTCCCTTTTGGCATCTTCTCTCCCCTTATGTTACGCTGGGTAAAAAATTTTGTATGGCAAAGGAGAGCGATCCTCTCACCACACCTTGGCCAGACCTCGTCATTGCAAGTGGGCGGCAGGCGATTCTACCGGCTCTTTATATCAAAGAGGCGAGCAGAGGAGGCACGAAAATTATTTATCTTCAAGAACAGAATCGCTTTTTTAAAGAAGAGAGCGAGATCTTATACAAAAAGATGATTAACTTGCAAAAAGAAATTATTAAAAAAACAGGGGACGAGGGACTTAAAGATGTTTATTTTAAGGATGAGCAAAATATTGATTTCAGCAATCCTTTAATGCTTGCTAAAATCAAGGAAAGGAATAATTCGTTAGAGAAATATAACCGAGAGTTGCAAGAGCAAAATAAAAAATTAATGAGGAAAAAGAAAATCATTTACGAAAAAAATTTAAAGGAACTGGAACTCTTGGGGTCTTTGAACGAACAATTAAAAAACTATAGCGAAGTTTTGAAGAATGAGCTTGATCAAGAAAAACAAAGCAATCTAAGAAATACTGTGTTACTCATCAATCTGGAACAGAAAATCAAGACTTACGATGAAAAAATCAGGAGCGTTCAAAGTAAGTATAACGATGTCCAAGAGAATATCAAAATGATTGAAAACATGCCGAAAATGAATGCAGTCGACGATTCTTTTCGGTTGGAGGAATCGG